>NZ_JAMYRZ010000007.1:0-211585 GCF_040321675.1 Mesorhizobium sp. M0296 | reverse complement strand
TGAAGCCGTAGAACAGCTCCTCCTGCATCACACTTTGCTCGCCCATCATCGACTCAATCTCCTCTTACGACGAAGATTGAATCAGTGCTTCAGGACTGCTGCAACCCGGACTTTTTCAACACTATCGGTGGAATGCTGCCATTCGTCTCGTCGACGGGAACGAGTAGGTAGCGCCAATATCGCGACATCCATGGCGCTTCTCAAAAGCTCCCCTCGCGCAACGGCTCGATCGACCCATTTCTGCCGTTCCGATATCGGCCTCACCACCTCCAAGGCGGACATTCACCCATTATTCGGCGAAAAATCTCGTTCCGATCAAAGCCGCCCTACTTCGTTGCACCGGCTGCGGCTTCCCCCGGCGGCATAATCCGCATCATGAAGGTCGACACCGCTTCCCCGGGTTTGAACGGGCCGGGAACCTGGTGGCTGACCGGCTTCACACTTTGGAGGAATGCCGCGATCGCCATGGCGTCATCCGCGGTGAGATGCGCAAAATCGCGCCAAGGCATGATCGGCGCCAGGATGCGGCCGTCCGGCCGTTCGCCGGTCTGGATCGCGGTGACGATCTGCTCCGGGGTCCAGCTTCCGATACCGGTCTCCCTGTCAGGCGTGATATTGCGGGCGACAAAGACACCAAGACCAGGAATCTCGAAGCCCACATCTGAACCGCCAAGGAAGCGCGACATGTCGGGCTTCCCGAAGAAGTAACCGGATGTGTGACAGTCGCTGCAGCCGGCAATCGTAACCAGATATTCGCCGCGCGCGATCTGTGTGTCATCGGCCATGGCCGCGTAAGATGGCAGGGCAACAATCGACGCTGTCAAGAATGCAAGATGAACTGGTATCCGAAACATTGCTTCCTCCCTGTGGTCTGTTCGTGGTTTGTCCTTCGACCTCCCGCGCCGTCAACCGGTCGCAATTCCCCGATTTTCACCACGTCGAGGACGCTAAATTCTAGCATGGCCAGCACGTAGTAACCATCAGCGATCAATTTGGATGGTCGGCACTTGTCGCGCCCCGTTTGAGCGCAACTGTGACGGAGCTTGCTCAGCCGACGCACACGCCTTCCTTTGGCGCGATCGAGCCACGCACGTTGATGGATCGACTTCGTCGCCTGAAATGCCTTGTAAGGTCGGACCGGGTCGAACTCGGTCGTTCAGAGTGATTGGGTTTGATCCTGAAACGTCAGCCGGAGGCGACCAGCGGCTTCAGCCGAACGTCGCCAAACGTTCGGTTCGGACCTCGACCCACTGGCAGCGCCGGCTCTCGTGGTAGAAGGACAGGAAGGGCGGCGGGAATGCAGGGTCCGCGAAAGCGCCCACCGGGATGGCGGTCAGACCGGGTTGAGCGTCGATCCGGTAATGGACGGTGGTGCCGCAATCCGGGCAGAAGCTGTAGATGACGCGGCCGCCCTCGTCGCCAATGCGCGTGAACTCCGCCGAGCGGCCTTGGACAGAAACGTCACCTTCCTCAAACCGCGCGTTGAAGCTGAACGCGCTGCCGGTGCGTCGCTTGCAGGCCAAGCAATGGCAAACCGAGACGCGTACCGGCTCGCCCGAGCAGGTGGCTGACAACTGACCGCAGGAACATTCGGCGCGTCGCGTGACCATGGCTGGCTCCTATCAAGATTCCCTGAACGATATCACTGCGTATCGGTGCTCAATTCGGCCCGCTTCTCATCCGAGACGACGGCGAGGTCCAGGACCTTCTGCAATTCGGCAGCATGCCGGAACGACGGTTCGGCCTGGACGCCGTTGCGCACCGCATCGACGAAGCGCCGGTAGTTGGTCTGCACCGTTCCGGCATTCAGAACTTGCCATTTGGCGTTCTCGACATCCTCGCCGATGCAGGCTTTCAGCTCCGAGCCGGTCAGATTGTGCACGACTTCGATGCCGCCCTTGTCGCCGTAGATGCGCAGGCGGAGTTCGTTGAGATGGCCGGTTGCCCAGCGGCTGGCATGGACGACGCCGAAGGCGCCATTGCGGAAATCAAGCGCCATGGTGAAACTGTCATTGGCGTCGAGCTCGTATTCGCCGATGCGGTTTTCGGGCGCCTTGTCGAAGGATCTCAGGCGGCAGAACACATGGTCGATGTCGAGCGCCGCGCCATAGCTGGCGAAATCGAGGATGTGGATACCGACGTCGCCCAGCACGCCGTTGGAGCCATGGCCGCGCGACAGCCGCCACAGCCATTTCGAATCGGTGCGCCAGTCGCCCCAGAATTTGGACACCAGCCAGCTCTGCAGATAGGACGCCTCAACATGCCTGACCGTGCCGATCTCGCCTGCCAGCACCATGGCGCGCGCTCTCTGCAGCGGCGCGACGTTGCGATAGGTCAGGTTGACCATGTTGATGATGCCGGCCCGCTCGGCGGCAGCGGCCATCTCACTGGCTTTCTGGTAATTTTCGGCCAGCGGTTTCTCGCACAGCACCGGCTTGCCCGCCGCGATCAGCATCATGGTGGTCGGATGGTGGATGCGATCGGGCGTCACGTTCGCGACCGCGTCGAACTTGCCCCATGCCAGCGCCTCGTCCAGCGACGCGAACCGGTTGGGGATACCGTAGATGTCCGAAAACTTGTCGACACGCATACGGTCGAGATCGACGGCGCCGATCAGTTCGACGCCCTCGATCTTGCCGAACTGCCTGGCGTGCTCCTCCGCCATCCAACCGGTGCCGAGTATCAAGAGGCGCATGATTCTTATCCTTAGGACAGGGCTTTATCTTCTTGTTCGATCATGGATTTGGTCTAGCGAAAGCCGGCTTCGCCCGCGGAATGAAGTTTTCCGCCGCGCTCGACGATCGGCTCGAGCGCCTTTTCCACCGGCACGTTCGGCGCATCGAGGATGGCCGGATTGGAGCCTTGCGGGTTGTGCGCCCATCTCACCGCATTGCGCAGCACCTTGTGGACGTTGGCGTCGTGATAGGTCGGATAGGTCTCGTGGCCGGGCCTGAAATAGAAGATGTTACCGGCGCCGCGGCGATAGGTCAGCCCCGACCGGAACACTTCGCCGCCCTGGAACCACGAGATGAAGACGGTCTCCAGCGGCTCCGGCACGGCGAACTGCTCGCCATACATCTCCTCGTTCTCGAGCTCGAAATACTCGCCGATCCCGGCAGCAATAGGGTGGTTGGGGCTGGTCACCCAAAGCCGTTCGCGCTCGCCCGCCTCGCGCCATTTCAGCGTGCAGGGCGTGCCCATCAGCCTCTTGAAGATTTTCGAGAAATGGCCGGAATGGAGAACGATCAGCCCCATGCCTTCCCAGACGCGGCGCGCCACGCGCTCGACCACTTCGTCGGCGACGGCGCCATGGTCTTTGTGCCCCCACCACAGCAAGACATCGGTCTTGGCCAGACGGTCGGCCGGCAGCCCATGCTCCGGCTGCTCCAGCGTTGCCCAGGACACTGATATCTCCGGGTCGAGCTTCAGTGCATTGGCGATCGTCGCATGCATGCCCTCGGGATAGATGCCCGCGACCACCTCGTTGGTCCGCTCATGAATATTCTCGCCCCAGACGACAGCGCGTATTGTCATGATGTCCTCGTGATTGTTTGAAGCCGGAGCCGCCCCACCGGCCACTCATACTGTCCCTGGACGGGATTGAAAACCTTCGAGATTGGCCAAACCTCCCCAGCTTCGTCATCCCAGGGCGGAGCAGGCGCGAAGCGACGTCGCGAAGACCCTGGGATCCATGCCGTGACCTCTCCGCGCTGCAACGGCCGGGACTTTTTGATGCGGGAAGGACAGGAGGTGAAAGGGATCGCTACAGAACGGCTTTCAATCTGCGTCGTTGCATTCTTCGGCTGACGTAACGGCATGGATCCCAGGGTCTGCGCTCCGCTTCGCGTTCGCTCCGCCCTGGGATGACGAAGCCATGAAGGACTGCCGCGAACGACCTAAGCCCCTCGCCCCTCTTGGGCGACGCGTGTCAGCGGCTTCGACAGGCGCGGCACCACCACGAGGCGCTTGATCTTGCCTTTCTTGTAGGCGGCGAGGAAGCGGGCATAGTCCTTGAAAACGAGGCAACCATTGGACTCGGCACGCCCGCCGCGCAGCATGTAGGTGTGCGCAAGCAGGCCGTCGCGGCCAAACTTGTTCTTGCCGTCGACAGGGGTGAGCCGAATCGCCTCGACGCCGTGAAAACGCGATTCGCGCAGCCTCAGATCGTAAGTGTTTGGCGGCGTCGGGCCCACATTCTTGCGGTTGACGTAGCGCGGCTGGTCGACCATCGAACCGTATCCCGAATGTGCCTCCAGCCGCGAGCCGTCGGGCATATAGACGGTCTTGGCCGAGATGTCGTAGACGGCGACGCCGCTGCCCAGGTTAGGCGTGGTGAACAGGTTCCTGAAGGCTCCGCCGAGACCGCCGGAAGACATGTCGGGCTTGGCATAGGCCAGCATATCGCCGCCCTGCGTCTTCGACCGTTTGCCCGGCTTGCCCGACACGGCCGGCACTGCCGCTTGTGACGAATTGCGAGGCGACAGGCTGCCGGGCGTCTCGACCGGCGGGGCGTCGGCCGTCTGCACCTTGCTCGCCTTGGCGGTCCTGGAGGCCTGCGCCTTGGGCGGCTCCGTTTTCGATGGCTGATCCTTTTGCGCCTGGGCCTTTTGCGCCTGGGCCTTTGGCGCCTGGTCTTTTGGCGCCTGACCTCTTGACGCTTGAGCCCGCGGCGCCTCGGCCGGCTTATCGATGTCCGCCCGCGGACGCAGCGTCGGCAGCGGAACGCTGTCGGGCATGTCGTCTTGCGGCGGCAGCGAGGCCAGTTGGACCTCAGGTTCTTGCGGCTCTTGCGAAGCCGCGGGCTCGCTTGCCGCGACGGCTGCCGGGAGCACGTCGATCATCTGCTCCGGTAATGTATTCGCCAGCGCCAGCGCAAGGCGCGACGAGCGTTCGATCTCCGCCACCGCGGGCCCGAAGCGCACCGACGCCGGGCCGTTCGGGTCGGGTATGCGTACCGGCTCGGCGAACCGGGCGTCGGCCGGCAGGCTTGCGAGCATGACGGGTGAGCCGGCACGGGCAAAGGCGGCGGCAAGCTTTTGCGGCGACAGCGCGGCCTTGGCGACCACGTCGTCGAAGCTCGATTGCCGCGACGCATCAGCGACAATCGGCACGGTATTGCGCTTGAGACGCGCCGATTTTCCCTGGTGGACGAAGTTCGACGCCGACCGCAGGCAGTTGGCATCGCACCCGTGCTGCAGCGGCTTGGCCGACAGCGCCGCGTTTGCTGCGGCCCACGTCGGGGCCCGCGCCTTTGCAAGGCTGCGGCGAGGATCAGCGAGCGCGATGGTGCGCGGCGCGAGCAGGCTTTGCGGGAGACCGTTGGAAGCGGCGCTGAGCGAGGTTCCCACTGAATAAAGGCCGGCCAAAGTCGCCACCGACCATAAAGCAATGGCTGCGCCGACGGCCGGAACCGCGACCCAGCGCAGGCCGGGCCTCATCGAAGTCAATCCAGTTGCAGGACTGTCACCCCGGGTTTTCGCACTTACAAACGCCATTCAACCACTCTCAATCGGCCGATGCCGGCTAGCGGATTTCGCAGCCGTGACATTCACAGTTCGCCTGGTGCCCCCAGCACGCTTTGCGTCTGTTGCCGATTGATTCAAAAGATGGACAAAGTTGGTTAACCAATCCCTCTACCGACCGCCGATTGGGCGACGGTCACACCGAAAAACGCCCTCCAAAACCTGCATAGGTGGCAAAACTGCCCTCCAATGATGACTTTGCTGCCCGTTTTTGTCGGCCGAGTCAAGAAAGCGAAATGACTAGACCTTGCTGGGCGGAGTCGGCCATGGCTGCCAAAGTGAAGCCGGGCCGACCGGAATCGCGCGGCCGGCAGCCGCCGCCATCAAGCCCCGGCGATCGATCAGACCGAGCGGGCACTTGTCAACCTCCACTTGGGCGAATGAACGGTCATCGTCTGGGAATTCGGAATAGCGGCAAGACGTGTGCTGCACGGCAGCTGAATGTCGCAAGTGCCGGAGCGGGATATCCAACACCTAGGCCACAGCCACCACTATGTGAGCCTGGATTTTGGCAGCAACCTCGCCGCTGCCATGCCTGTCTGCAATCGCGGCTGCGGCGTAGTCGGTTGCAGCGTCCAGTTTTCCCGCCTCTCTGGCCTCGATTTCATTGCGAAGGAGAGTGCCCTGGCAATAAGCAACGGCCGGAACGCGGGGCGAGGAGGCACGGCTTTGTTCGGCTCTCGTCTCGATCACCACACCGGAAAAACCTGCGTCCTCCAGCTCGCTACGGATCAGTGCCGTATCGTGGTAGCCATGCGGCGTGCGTGCCAGAAAGCGCGGCGGATCGTTCGGAAAAATCCTCGCCAGGGCATTCGTCACATCGTCCGCAAATACATTCTCTTCGATGCGATCCCATACGCTGAATAGAAAATGTCCTCCGGGCTTCAGGACTCGCCGGGCTTCGCGATAGGCAGATGAGCGGTTGGGAAAGAACATCGCGCCGAACTGACAACAAACGAGATCGAATGCCGCATTTTCGAACGGTAGCGCCAGAGCATCAGCCTGACGCCATTTGATGCGATCGTCGGGAGCTTGCCGCGAAGCGGCGTAGTCGAGCATCGGCTGGTTGAGGTCGGTTACGACATAGCTTGCACCGGGCGACAGTTTTGGCGCCAATGCGCGGGTGACAACCCCGGTGCCCGCGGCGGTTTCCAGAACGGCGCTTGGCGACAAGGACGCTGCCCGTCGTGCAAGATCTGCGGCGAACGGCTCGAAAATCAACGGCACCATATAGCGGTCGTAGTTTTCCGGAATTGAGCCGGCGAATACCTTGTCCGTTTCCAACATTGCTATCCCCGCCGTCCGTTTGATGGCTCGCCAGCATAGCATGGAATTGTTTGCTGTTCGGTCGCATTCGACCGGGAGGCGGGTTCGCTCCCGGAAGCTCCGAAACGCCGTACTGCAATTATCTGCATATGTGTTAATATATTGTGGTCATGCGCATTGGTGCGTGGCCAAACATAAAATGGGAGGATGCGATGAAAACCATAAATCGAAGGTCTGCAATTGCGCTCGGCGTGACGGCGGCAGCGGTAACGCCTTTGTTCACGCTGGCGGCTGCTGCAAAGGTCAAGAAATACGGCCCGAAGGAAGGCAAGGAGATAGCCCCCGGCGTCAGACTGGTCGAGGTCGGCACCGGCAATTCCGACATCCCCGCCTACAAAAGCATCTCAATTGTCGATGTGGTCTTTCAACCGGGAGCAGCCGCTCCTGCAATGGTGATGGACAACGACATGGTGTGCACCATTACTGCCGGTGAATTCACGATCAAGAAAGCCGGCAAGGAATTCAAGCTCAAGGAAGGTGACGTATATACCTGCTCCAAGGGCAAGACCGATGAGGCAGCCAACACCAGCAAGGTGGTCGGCATCCACCGCATCGCCGTCTTGATACCTGCCTAGCGCATACCGACGAAATCGGCCCGCGTCCTCTTCGGAGACGCGGGCCTTTTGATGACGTGCGTGGCCATGAGCGGTTCATCGTTTTACCGCTTCGACCCGGTCGACTTCGTCCAAGTGTGGCGAGGCTCATGCTGTTCATGGTTTTCCTCCCGATTTTTACTTATGAGCGGTTCTCCCTCCGCCCGCTTTGAAAGGGTGCGATTATATTAGAGATCGCGCAAGTTTCTGGCTGACTGCTGCATTGGCGGATTGGCAATCCGGCAGCGCGCTGAGCGTTTTGGAGTTCACGAAACGGCCCGGTGCTCTTCCCGAGCTGCCTCCCAGACCTCGCGCGCCGCATCTGCATTCAGTGCCGCGATTCCCAGGCCGACGATCAGATCCGGCCACGCCGAGCGCCACAGGAACGCCGTCACCAATCCGGCCAGTATGATCGCAATATTGGCGAGCGCATCGTTGCGGGCCGAGAGGAATGCCGCCCTGGTAAGACTGCCGCTGTGATGGCGGTAGCGCGCCAGCATGTAGGCGCATGACAGATTGACCGCCAGAGCGCCCAATCCCGCCAGCGTCAGAGCCGTTGGCTGCGGCGGCACCGGCATGTTGAACTTTCCCCACGCGGTCCACAGCGTCGCCAGGCCCGGCACCAGCAGGATAAGCGCCAGCGCCATGCCGACCCGCGAGCGGGCACGCAGCGACCATCCCATGGCGAGCAGTATGAGGAGATTGACCGAGGCATCTTCCAGAAAATCGACGCTGTCGGCGAACAGCGACACCGAGCCGATCGCCAGCGCGACGGCGAATTCAATGCCGAAATAACCCAGGTTCAGCAGTGCGACGACAAGTACCACCCGGCGAAGGCCGTCCGACGCAATGGCTTGCTGCATGGGTCTGCCCTAACACGATGCCGTTGTCGCTCTTACCAGCTGCTCTTCCAACGCAACAGCCGCATGGCATTGGCCGTCACCAACACCGTCGCCCCGGTGTCCGCGAGAATGGCGGGCCAGAGGCCGGTGATGCCGGCGATCGTCGTCACCAGGAACACTGCCTTCAGGCCCAACGCAATGGTGACGTTCTGCTTGATGTTGGCCATGGTTGCTTGGGACAGCCTGATCATGGCCGCAACGTCGCCGACGCGTCCATGCAGCACCGCTGCGTCAGCCGTTTCAAGAGCCACATCGGTGCCGCCGCCCATGGCAATGCCGACATCGGCCGCGGCAAGTGCCGGCGCATCGTTGATGCCGTCGCCGACCTTGGCTACCCTAAGCCCCTGCCCCTTCAACTCGCTGAGGATGCGCTGTTTGTCCTCCGGGAGCAGTTCGGCGCGCACCTCGATGCCAAGCTGTTTGCCAATGGCAGCCGCCGTGCGCTTATTGTCGCCGGTTAGCATGACTGTCCTGATGCCTGCATTGGTCAGCGCCTTTAGCCCGGCGAAAGCATCCGGCCGGGGTTCGTCGCGCATGGCAATGAAGCCGGCCAGCGCGTTGTCTACAAGCAGCACCGCCACTGACTTGCCTTCATCGTTCAATGCCACGATGCGTGCCGCCTGGTCTGCTGGCAGCAGGTTTATCTCGCCCGCCGCGACTGGCGAGCCCAGAAACAGGTTCTTGCCGCCGACACGACCGATAACCCCTTTACCGCCGATCGCTTTGGCTTCGGCGGCAGGCGGCACGGGAATGTTGCCGGCTTTGGCCCTTTGGAGGATGGCCAAAGCGAGGGGATGGCTCGAGCCGATCTCAAGCGCTGCCGCGAGCGAAAGGATGTCGCGTTCACTGGCACCCACCGCAACGACATCGGTCACCTGCGGCTTGCCGAGCGTCAGCGTGCCGGTCTTGTCGAGCGCCACGGCGGCGATGGTCGCGAGCCCTTCCAGCACCGCCCCACCTTTCATCAGCAGGCCGCGCCGGGCTCCGGCCGAAAGCGACGCCGCGATCGCCGCCGGAACTGAAATGACCAGCGCGCACGGGCAGCCGATGAGCAGCAGCGCCAGCCCCTTGTATATCCATTCGTTCCAATCGCCGCCCAAGAGCAGCGGCGGTGTGGCCGCCACAAGCGCCGCGACGGCGACAACGCCGGGCATGTACCAGCGCGAAAAGCGATCGATGAAGCGCTCGGTCGGCGCCTTGTTTTCCTGCGCCTCCTCGACCAGCTTGATCACGCGTGCAATCGTGTTGTCTGCGGCGGTCGCCGTCACCTTGACGCGCAGCACGCCGTCGCCGTTGATAGTGCCGGCAAAGACCGTGTCGCCGACGTCCTTGCGCACCGGCACGCTTTCACCGGAGACGGGTGATTCATCGATGGCGCTCCCGCCTTCGGTGATCTCGCCGTCAGCCGGAATCCGGTCGCCCGGCCGCACGAGGATGATGGCGCCCACAGCCAGGCTTTCGGCCGGCACCTCGCGGGTCTGGCCGTCTTTCTCGACGAACGCGGTTTTGGGAACGAGGGTCGTGAGCGCTTGAATACTGGACCGTGCGTTGCCGGCCGCAACCCCTTCGAGCAACTCGCCGATCAGGAATAAGAAGACCACCGTCGCCGCTTCCTCGCCGGCACCGATGATGACGGCCCCGGCCGCCGCCACAGTCATCAGCATTTCGATTGTGAACGGAATGCCTGCCGCTGCGGCCATGGCCGCTCGGCGCGCGATCGGAGCCAGGCCGAGCAGCATTGCGGCGATGAAGGCCCACTGGCCGGTCGCGTGCCAGGCGTAATCAATCGCGAAAGCCACGGCCAAGGCGACTCCGCTGGCGATGGCCAGGCGGCCCTTGGCGCTATCCCACCATAGCACCGACGCCGGCGCATCATCGTTATCATGTAACCCCGCTACGGTCTCGTCGTGATTGTGCCTTCCGTCGGCATAGTTGTCGGCGGATTGATCGGATGCCGCCGTCCCAGACTTGGAGGTCAGCGGAGCGACGGCGTAGCCGAGGCCGGTGACCTTCCTCTCGATCGCGCCGAGATTGCTTTCGGGAGTATGAGTGACCGTCAGAGTGCCCGCCGAAACGGATACGTTGATGTCCTGAACACCAGGCACCCGCCGCACGGCCGTATCGATTTTGCTGGCGCAACCGGCGCAATCCATGCCTTCCACGCGGTAGCGGGTCTGTTGTTTGGTCGCAGCCATGGTGAACCTCTTGTATCTTCGACCGCGACGCTACATCCTCTAGCGACTAGAGGAGCAAGCGAAATGTCAACAGGTGTGACCATCGGTGAAGCGGCCCGACACAGCGGCGTGAAGGTTCCAACCATCCGCTACTATGAGCAGATAGAGTTGCTTCCTGCCGCTGCCCGCAGCGAAGCCAATCGCCGGCAGTATGAAGCGGCAGACTTGCGCCGGCTCGCCTTCATCAGGCACGCGCGCGAGTTGGGGTTCGGGATCGAAGCCATCAGGGCGCTGCTGACGCTGCAGGATAATCCCAGCCAGCCTTGTGCCACCGCCGACGCCATTGCCCAAGCGCGTCTGGCCGACGTGGTTCAGCGGATACGCAGCCTTACAGCATTGAAAGCCGAGCTGGAGCATATGGTCGAAGGCTGCCGGCACGGAAAAGTCTGCGAATGCCGTGTCATCGAGGTGCTGGCGGATCACGATAAATGCGAGCATCCTCACCATTGATTTGCCAGAGCAGAGCTCGCGTCAGCCCCGATGTCGCGGCATCCGGAGCTTGCAAAAGCCGCACTTTACGGTCAACCTGAGTGGATGATGGCGCGCCTGTCACCAAAACATCTCCTGGTCATGCTTCTCGCGGTCGTCGTGACCGCCGGGTTCAGCCTGTCCGCCGCTCAGGCTGCCGTGATGTCGGCCAGGATGGCAGTCGACGGCCGCATGACCATGGCCGCGGATACCGGCACCACCGACGCCGACATGGCCAAGATGGCCGATGCCAGGGACGGTGACTGCAACGCTTGCCTCAAGGGCTCGGCCGGCAATGACAAACCGATGGAATGTGCGCCGACCTGTGTCGCACCGGTTCTGGCGGTGCTGCCGGAGGCTCTCCCCGTGACGGGACTGCCGCAGCCCGAGCTGCCGTCGGCGCTTCCCGCCCCGTTCCTGCACGGGCGAAGTCTGCTGCCCGAGCCATTCCCTCCAAGACCCAGCGCTCTCGTCTGACGCCGTTTCTGCCGTTCCACGGCTGATTAGCGGCGTTTGATCGCCCGGTTGCGCGTACTGCGCAGCGGGCGCGGTAGCAATTCAATCGATGTCGCGACGTTCGCCGTCGATTACCGCAAGGGTCACAAAAGTGAATTCCGTTTCAAATCCGTTCATAACGCGCCGCAAATTCCTGCTTGCGGCAGCAAGCATTGCCGCCGCGCCGATCCGCCCTGCGCTGGCGATGGCCACCGGCGAATACCGGATCAGGGTGGCGCCGGGCCAGGCCCGGTTCGCCGGCCCCGATGGTCCGCGCACTCCGGTATGGGCCTATGATGGCACGGTCCCCGGCCCGACACTGCGCTTACGCCAGGGGCAGCCCGCTCGGATCATCGTCGAGAACGGACTGTACGAAGACACCACGGTTCACTGGCATGGCATCCGGCTGCCGAACGCCATGGATGGCGTGCCCGGCCTGACGCAGAAGCCGATCAGGCCAGGTGAAAATTTCATCTATGAGTTCACACCGCCGGACGCCGGCACCTTCTGGTACCATCCGCATGCCGACAGCCTGGTGCAGATCGGCCGCGGCCTTGCCGGCCCCCTCATCGTCGAGGAGGCCGAGCCGGTCGCCGTCGACCGCGACTTTGTCTGGCTGCTGCAGGACTGGCGGCTTGTTGCCGACGGGCAGATCGCCGGCGGCTTCGGCAGTGCCATGGATGCCTCGATGTCGGGCCGCGTCGGCAATGTCGTCACCGTCAACGGCACGGGGCCAGGCGATCGGAGCGTGAAGGCCGGCGAGCGCGTCAGGCTGCGGCTCGCCAATGCCTCGCTTGCCCGCATGATGGCGCTGCGCTTCGAAGGCCACCGTCCGGTCGTCGTCGCCATCGACGGCCAGCCCTGCAATCCGCATGAACCGGAGGGCGGTCGCCTGGTGCTGGCGCCCGCCATGCGCATCGACATCGTGCTCGACATGCAGGGCCACCCCGGCAGCCGCCACGCGGTGATCGACGATTTCTACGACGGCCTCGCCTATACGCTGACCACGCTGGCCTATGACGCAGCGCCGCCGCTGAGAACCCATCCGCTCGACGCGCCAGCCGGCCTGCCGCGCAACCCTCTGCCCCAGCCCGACCTCGCTGGCGCCGAGCGCCAGGAAATCGTGCTGCAGGGCGGCATGATGGGCGGCGGCAAGCTCAAGGGCGTCGGCGGCATGATGGGCATGGGGATGATGGGCATGAACGGCGGTGCGGCCTGGGCGATCAACGGCATGTCGATGACCGGCGACGGCCATGCCGGCATGGCGCCGCAGTTCACGCTGAAACGCGGTGTGACCTGCCATCTCACCATGCGCAACGAAACCGCCTGGTGGCACCCGATGCATGTCCACGGCTTCAGCCTGTCGGTCATCTCGCGCACCGGTTCGCCGGTGCCGCACCGCCAATGGCAGGACACGGTGCTGCTCGCCCCCAAGGATGTGATCGAATGCGCCTTCGTCGCCGACAATCCCGGCGACTGGATGCTGCACTGCCATGTCGCCGACCACCAGATGGCCGGCCTGATGACGGCGTTCCGCGTGACCTGAAACTTTTTATCCAACCAAGGAGAACTGCAATGAAACTGACCTACCGCCTTGCCGCACTGTCCCTGCTGATCGCAACGCCGCAGCCCGCCTTCGCCGCAACGATCAACGCCGTCATGTACAAGAACCCGCAATGCAGCTGCTGCGAGTCCTACGCCAACTATCTCGAGCACAACGGCTTCAAGGTCGACATCAAGCCGGTCAACAATCTCTCCCAGATCAGCAGCGATGCCGGCGTGCCGGCCGACCTCGAAGGCTGCCACACGCTGATGGTCGACGGCTATATCGTCGATGGCCTGGTGCCGGTCGAGATCGTCAAGAAGCTTTTGACCGAGCGCCCTGCCATCACCGGCATAACGCTCGCCGGCATGCCGGCCGGCGCCCCAGGCATGGGTGGCGAGAAGCAAGGCCCCTTCGTTGTCTACGCCTTCACCAAGGACGGCAAGGCGCCCACCGTCTACGCGACCGAGTGAGGACATTGTGAGCAAACTAGCCATGGTCCTGGTTGGCATGCTGCTGGCGTTTTCGTGGCCGGTATCAGCCGCTGAGCCGCCGCAGAACTTTGCCGTTCACGAGGCGCCCGTCCCCGTGCCGGAAATCAGCTTCGAGGATGGCAATGGCAAGCCGAAAATGCTTGCGGATTTCCACGGCAAGGTCGTGCTGCTTAACGTCTGGGCGACATGGTGCGCGCCTTGCCGCAAGGAGATGCCGACGCTCGATCGCCTACAGGCCAAGCTCGGCGGTCCGGATTTCGAGGTCGTCGCGCTGTCCATGGACCGCGCCGGTCCTGAGATTGTGAAGAAGTTCTTCGCCGACATCGGCATCAAGCACCTCGCCCTCAACATCGACGTCTCGGGCAGGGCCATGTTCGCCATCGGAACCGTCGGCCTTCCGGCAACCCTGCTGGTCGACCGCGACGGCAAGGAGATCGGCCGGCTGATTGGGCCGGCCGAATGGGACGCCCCCGACATGGTCGACTTCATCCGCAGCCGCATCGCCGCCAAGTGAGAAAGGGACAGATATGTTCGGGCTAAAGGCTCGCTGCGTTGCATCGGCTTTGAACGAATGGAGGTGCTTGCTACTAAGCGTAATTGCCATTGCGGCGCTGACCGCGGGCTTTTCGTATCAGGCGCAAGCCCACTCGCTCGACGAAATCGACGCCACGCTTGAGGCCGACGAGAAATATTTCCAGCCGATCGACAAGCCGGCGCCTGATTTCACGCTGCGCACCGCCGACGGGCGTGTCGTGCGGACGGCCGATCTGCGCGGCAAGGTGGTCGTCCTCCATTTCATCTACACGTCATGCCCGGATGTGTGCCCCCTTCATGCCGAGAAGATCGCCGAAATCCAGAAAATGGTGAACGGCACGCCGATGAAGGACCGGGTCAGCTTTGTGACCATCACCACCGACCCGACCAGGGACACGCCGGACGTGCTCAGCAAATACGGGCCGGCGCACGGGCTCGATCCCGTCAATTGGCTGTTCCTGACCACGATGGAGGATCAGCCGGAGGATGCGACCCGCAGACTGGCGGAGGCCTTCGGCCACAAGTTCACGCTGACGGATGATGGTTATCAGATGCACGGCACCATCACCCATGTGATCGACAAGGAGGGCCGCTGGCGGGCGAATTTCCATGGCCTGGATTTCGCGTCGGTCAATCTCGTCACATTCGTCAATGCGCTCACCAACAATGTCGAGCGCCCGCACCATGAGCAGGAAACGGGATGGTGGGCGAAAATCAAGGGCATGTTCTGAGGCATCATTTGCACGTGCCGGCGGTCCGGCGAAACAGAGGGAAGGAGAACCCTGTGACCCACAAGTCCAATCCATTGAGCGGAGCCGTCGGCAAAATGGCCCGTGCCGTCATGCTGGCCGGCGCGACGATCTGGCTCGCGCTCGGTCTCCACAATCAGGCGATCGCCGCGGGCGAGATGTCCCAGGACCAGTTCGACCAGCGCATTCACGACTACATTCTTGCGCATCCCGAGGTGCTCGTGCAGTCGCTGCAGAGCCTCGACGCCCGCCAGCGCGAGGCTGCCGCAAAAGAGGCGAAAGCCGCTTTGACGGACAAGGCGGACGAGATTTTCCGGGACCCGGCGAGCCCGGTCGGCGGCAACGCCGAAGGCGACGTCACCATGGTCGAGTTCTTCGACTACAACTGCCCCTATTGCCGGCAGGTTGCGCCGATCATGGCGCAAGCAATGGCCGACGATCCGCAGCTCAAGATCGTCTACAAGGAATTCCCGATCCTCAGCACGGATTCCGTATTTGCTTCCAAGGCGGCTCTCGCCGCAGTGCGCCAGGGCAAATACATGGCATTCCACAAGGCCTTGTATGCGGTGAAGACGCGGGTGACCGAAGCGGTCGTGCTGAAGGTGGCTGCCGACGTCGGTCTCGATGTTGCTAAACTGAAGACCGACATGCAGCAGCCCGATATCCAGGCGTCGATCGACCGGAATACGCAACTGGCCCAGGCGCTGAAGATCAGCGGAACGCCAAGCTTCGTCGTTGGCGAGCAGATTTTCCCCGGCGCGACCGACCTCGCAACGATGAAGAAACTGATCGAGCAGGCGAGGACCAGCAAATGAGCCGAATATTTTGCCCAAACCGACGGACGGTTGTTCTGGGGAGCGCCTTTGGCGCCGCTGCGGTCGTGAGCCTGCTCAAGGGGCCGGATTTGGCGATCGCCGCTGAGGATCCCGATCTGGTACGCCATTTCAGATATCTCAGCCAGAACGGCAACAGCACGTGTTCGACCAAGTTCACGGAATCGATCGCGACCATGGCGGCAACGTCGCGGATCACGGGCTCGTGCTGCAGCCCGATGGAGACGAAGCGCTATGCCGAGCAGGTGAGCGGCCTGGCCAGGTACCGCGAGATTGCGATGATCCCAAGCGATCCGTACGATATTCCGGCCGGCATCGCGCAGAAGATGATGCCCTACTACGATGTGAAACTCTCCGGCGAAGAGCAGCAGGCCTACGACTATGCGATGGCCAATTCCAACGAGAAAGGCCCATGCTGCTGCCAATGCTGGCGCTGGAAAGTGTATGGCGGGCTGGCGAAGTTCCTGATCCGTGAGCACGGTTTCACTGGCAAGCAGGTCGTCGATGTCTGGGATCTCTCAGACGGCTGCGGCGGAGGAGAGTAGAGCCGGGCGACAACTCGGCTGCGGTTCAACAAGCGCTCTCAACCTGTTCTAGCTTCTTGAAAGGAGCGCTTGACCTTCCGGTGGCTGGAACGGTTAGGCTCATTGCCAACTTCCGGAGATCGTCCAATGGCGGACCGAACCATGAATTTCGAAAGGCAGCTACTGGCCCTGTTCAGAGAGGCATATCGGCAAGGCAGATCAGATGTCGCGGAGCATTTGCTGCGAGCGCTGGAGGCACTGGATCAAAGCCCTGCCGTTCCCGAGTTACCGCACGGCCAGCATGTTTTGGCCGAAGCCTACTATGAACTCGTTCGTCGATAGCATTGAACATGCCCTGATTGACCGGCAAGCCACCGCCTTCGTGGGCTGATCGAGTTCGCCTTGACGGGCGTACATGGCGAACTAGTTCCCCTCGCAATCGCCGGTGGCAGCGGCGGCGGGAGGGATGATTGTAATGATGATGGACGGTTCAATGTGGATGATGGGCGGCATGGCGCTCATTTGGGTCCTGGTGCTTGTCACCCTCGTGCTCGCGATCGCGGCGCTGGTCAAATATTTGCGAACCTGACGGCATAGGCAGTCGGGGTCAAAAGAGCAAAAAGGACGGAAAGTTGTAGGCGTCACCGGAAGCAGCAGCGTCATCGGGTCGGCGTCGGAACTGGTCCGGCCCTTCGGCTCTTAACGTCTGTCGCCTTCGGCCCTCTCAGGAGTGGCAAATCGCCGGCTATGAGGTCTGGATGGCGAAGCGCAAAGACACGGTTATTGTTACCGGCAGCACCGGCTTCATCGGCTCGGCTCTGGTCAACAGCTTCGCCAACCGGTTTGCTCTCGTCGGCCTCGACCGGGCGGCGACGCTTCAGCCGCCGCCGGCCGCGGAGTGCGTCTGCATCGACCTGACATCGGAGGACGCCGTGGCAGCCGGCTTGGCGCGCGTGCGGACGGCCTATGGCGCCCGCCTCGCCTCGGTGATCCATCTTGCGGCCTATTTCGATCTCACAGGCGAACGGAACCCGCTCTACGAAAAGATTACGGTTGGCGGCACCGAGAAGCTCCTGCGCGCCCTGAAACAATTTGAGGTCGAGCAGTTTGTCTTCATGAGTTCAATGCTGGCGCACAAGGGTGGCCGACCGGGCGACATCATCGATGAGGATTGGCCGCTCGAATCGAACCTACCCTACCGCACCTCGAAGATCGAGACCGAGCGCCTGATCCATGAGCAGCACGGGGCGATCCCTGTCGTCTATGCCAGGCCGGCCGGCGTCTATGATGATCTCGGCCGTAACGCATTCCTCGCCAATCAGATTGCACGTATCTACGAAGAGGATCCGACCGGGCATGTATATCCGGGTGACCTGCGCACCGGGCAGTCGTTCCTGCATCTGGAAGACCTCACCGATGCGGTGGCGCGCCTTATAGATCGGCGGAAGAAACTTCCCACGGAGCTGGCGCTGCTTCTCGGCGAGCCTGAGGTCATGGGCTACGGCGAACTTCAAGCCGAGATTGGTCGGTTGATCCGTGGCGAGAACTGGGAGACACGGGAGGTGCCGAAGGCGCTCGCCAAGGCGGGTGCCTGGGTCCAACAGGACGTGCTGGGCGAAGAATCATTCGTTCGTCCCTGGATGGTCGATATCGCCGACGACCACTACGCGATCGATATCAGCCGTGCCCGCAATGTCCTCGGCTGGCAGCCCCGGCATTCCCTGCGCGAGACGTTGCCGCGGATCGTCGACGCGCTCAAGGCAGATCCCGCCGGCTGGTATCGGGCCAACAAGCTCGACGCCGCCAAGGTGGCCGGCAGCGGAACAAAAGCGCGAGAGAAAGACAAGGCGTTCGAGGCCAAACACGACAAGATGAAACCCGGACACATGGCCGAGATGGCGGGGATGGGCAAGCAGATGCTCTGGGCTCATTTCCTGGTCATCACGCTTGGCGTGTGGCTCCTCACCAGCCCGCTTCAGTTCGCGCTGTTCGATCCGGCGGCGGCCGGCACTGTGCGTGACGTCACGCAAGAGCGTGGACTGTGGGAACCGGTGCTGCGCAACGCGCTCACCGGCTGGAGCGACATTGTCTCGGGCTTGCTGCTGATGCTGTTTGGCGGGCTCGCACTGTCGCCGCGTTTTTCCTGGGCGCAATGGGGCACGACGATCGCCGGCCTGTGGCTGCTGTTCGCGCCGCTGTTCTTCTGGACGCCGAGCGCCGCCGCCACCATGAACGACACGATCGTCGGCGCGCTGGCCATCGCTTTCTCGGTGCTCGTCCCGATGATGCCGGGCATGAGC
This sequence comes from Mesorhizobium sp. M0296, assembly GCF_040321675.1. Taxonomy (NCBI): domain Bacteria; kingdom Pseudomonadati; phylum Pseudomonadota; class Alphaproteobacteria; order Hyphomicrobiales; family Phyllobacteriaceae; genus Mesorhizobium; species Mesorhizobium sp. M0296. The sequence goes on along the minus strand of NZ_JAMYRZ010000007.1, from coordinate 193,068 downwards.
CACGAAGGGATGATGGACGAGAGCACCGTTCCGCCTGGCTGGACCTACTCGCCGTCATCCTGGCTGCAGCGCCTGCCGATCATCGCGCTCGGTTTCTTCGGTTTCCTCATCGCCCGCTATCTCACTGCCTACCAGCTCGGCCATGTGGGTGCTGTCTGGGAGCCGTTCTTCCCCGGCGGAGACGGCAGGAACGGCACGGAATTCATCATCACATCCGACGTTTCTCGAGCCTGGCCAGTCGCTGATGCCGGGCTTGGCGCCGTGGCCTATATGATCGAAACCCTGATGGGCGCGATGGGCACGGCGACCCGCTGGCGCACCATGCCCTGGATGGTGACCTTCTTCTTCATCCTGGTGGTGCCGCTCGGCGGCGTCTCGATCTTCTTCATCATCATCCAGCCGATCATGATCGGCACCTATTGCACACTGTGCCTCATCGCGGCGGCGGCCATGCTGGTCATGATCCCGCTGACGCTGGACGAGGTGGTCGCCATGGGCCAGTACATGCTGCGCAGCGTGCGGGCAGACCGTCCGTTCTGGCGCACCTTTTTCCAAGGCGGGCCGGAGCCGAACGGCGAGGCGGACAAGAACGATCCCGGCTTTTCCGCCGCGCTTGCCGCACAGTCCGCCGCAGCCATTCGCGGTGTCACGTTTCCATGGACGCTGGTCGCATGCTGTATCGTCGGCGGTTGGCTGATGGTCTCGCGGCTGGTCTTCGGCACAGCCGGCGCCATTGCAAACAGCGATCACCTCTCGGGCGCCATGATCATCACGATCGCGGTCTGCGCCATGGCCGAGGTGGCACGGCCGTTGCGTTTCCTCAACCTGCCGTTCGGGTTATGGCTGATCGCAGCGCCCTGGCTGCTCGACGGCGCGACCAGAGGTTCGACATTGAACAATGTCGTTGCAGGGCTAGTTGTGATCGGCCTCAGCCTGCCTCGGGGGCGCCGAAGCAAGGAGCACTACGGCTCATGGGACCGCTATGTCGCCTAGACGAAGCCTGGAACCGGCTTGGTCTTGCCGCTCAGTTGCGCGCCCAGCGTCAGTGTCTGCGGGAAATTCCGGACGATCGCTGCCATCAAGGTGGCGCTGCCGGGGCGAAGGGCAATTCCGGCAACGGCCGCGGCGGCATAGACCCGTGTCGAAAACAGTCTTTTCCAGGCCACCTCGTAGCGTCTGGCGGCAGCCTCCCGCCCTGCCCGGCCACTTGGCGCGGATGCGAGTTCGCAAGCCAGCAGCCAGCCGGACTGAAGCGCCATCGAGATGCCCTCGGCGATGACAGGATGAGACTCTCCGGCTGCATTGCCGACGCGGAAGATGTCCCCTTCGTAGCAGGAGCGAATTCCCGGCCGGATCGGACCTGCGGCAAGCCACGGACCGTCGAGGAGAGCCGGTTCCAGGGCGTCTCGCACGCCCCGGCACGAGTCCACGAGATGGCGCGAGACCGCATCGGCGGCCGACACGTGGCTCCGTTGTTTGGGGCCATATTGTTTACGCAGCCGCGCGAGCATATCGCGCCGGATGCAGCACGAGATCGACAACCGGCCATGATCCGCCGAAACCATGCCGCCGTAGCCGCCAGGGAAGGCCAGCAGAGGCATCAAATCCGGCGCCAGCGACGACCCGGTGAAATGCGCCTTGAAGCCGAGCAGGTCCGACGGCCGATTGGCCTTTGCGAGTTGGCTGCGCAATGGTCCCGGTTCCCACGAGCCGTGAGCGGCGACAATCACCGGCGCACGCAACATCGCCGCTTCATCCCCGGCCTGAATTCGCACCCTTTGCATCTCACCGTCCGGCTCGATGGCGACGGCGCGGCAGGGTTGAAAGATTTCGACACCCGCCGATCGCGCCGCTTGCAAAAGCAGAGAGTCGAGAATGTCCCGGCCGAGCGCCCGGCCGAAGCTGTCTTTCGCACGAGGCCCAGCTCCTGCACGTGGCATTGCCGCCTCGACGCAGGTCTCGCCGGAAAACAAGCCGACGCGGCGGATTTCGGGGCCGGCATTGGTACGCCAGGCATCGCCGATCTCGAGCCGGCCGAGAAGCGCAAGATTGCTTGCCGAGATGTATTCGCCGCAGACCTTGCGGCGCGGGAACGCGCTTTTTTCCACAATTGCCACGGCCCATCCGCGCCGGGCCAGCGTGAGCGCGACGGAGGTGCCCGCCGGGCCGGCGCCTATGACGATCGCGTCATGGGTCGACAATCCCGTCATGGGTCGTTGCCGGCGCTGGCGCCGACGAAAATGTGGGAAAACAGGCCGGCGCGTCGTTCCTCGACCGGTTTGCCGTTGGCCGCAAGCCAGAGACGGGAAAGCTCGCTGCCGCGAAAGCCGGCACGCACGCTTTGCGCCGCATCGTTTCGTGTGACGTCGTTGGCGCCGATTGCCGGCAGAAGACGGGTCGCGGCCAGCGCCAATTTCGCCCGCAACGGCTCTGTCGCAAGCAGCAACGGGGCTTTAGGCCTAATCAGCGAAAACAGGCACACGAGCTGCGCATCGTCGAGATGATGCAGGAACAGATTGACGGTGACGGCGTCGAACCGCGCGCCCTCGATCTTTCCTGCCCAGTCGAAGACATCGGCGGTGACGCCTTCGGCCCTCCATCCCAGCCTGTCAAAATCGCCGCGCAATCGCGCGGTGACGAGGCCGACGCGGTCGAGCATCACCAGTTCGACCCCGGGCCAATGCCTGGCCATGCGCCGCGCCACCGCCAGCATGAAGGAGCCATCGCCGGCGCCGATCTCCAGAATGCGGCGTGGCGGCTTTGGCACGAACCTCCTGAGCAACGACGTCATGATCGGCACCTGAAACATCAGCATATTGATGCGCCGAAGATCGCGGCGCGCGGTCAGCGCTCGCGGATCGTCGGCCGTAAGTCCGTCGAGGATTTCCGGCGCAAGCTGCCGGTGCTCCAGACCGCTCATGACACCGTTCGAAAGAGCATGGTTTCGGCCGTCAGCCCGGGTCCGAACGACATGCCGCAACCGAGCAGGCCGGGTGGCGCCTTCAGCATCTCCTTCATCACGAACATGACGGTCGCCGACGACATGTTCCCATACTGGCGCAACACCGCGCGCGATGGTTCCAGCGCAGTGGGCTCCAGTTCCAGGGCCCTTTCGACGGCGTCGAGAACCGAACGTCCCCCCGGGTGCACGGCCCAAAGGTCGATTGCCTCGGTCGGCCGGCCGCCGAGCATGGCGGCCTGGCTGTTCCGCAACGCCTCATGAATCGCTGCCGGCACCTGGCCGGAAAGAACCATTTCGAAGCCGTGGTCGCGAATATTCCAGCGCATCAGATCCCGCCGCTCCCTCGCCACCAGACAGTGAAAGCTATCGAGCTCGATGCCGGCCGGCTCGGCGGTGACGAGCGTGGCCGCGCAGCCGTCGCCCCAGAGGCAGAACGACAGCAGTTTTTCCAGCTCGGTGGTCTGTCGCAGATGCATCGTGCAGAGTTCGATATTGACCAGCAGGACCTTGGCCTGCGGATCCGAGCGGATGATGTGGCGGGCCAGCTTGAGGCCGTTGATCGCCGCGTAGCAACCCATGAACCCGATCATCGTGCGTTCGATCCCGTTCGGCAGCCCGCAACGCGCAACCAGCTCGAGATCGATGCCCGGCGCCGAAAAGCCGGTGCAGGTGGTGACGATCAAATGGGTGATGCGGGAAGCGTCGTCGCCAAGCTGCAATCCGTCGATGCCCTTTTGTGCCAGAACAGGTGCAGCATCGTCGAACATCGCCATTCTCGCCGCCGTTCCGGGAAACGCGCCCCGGATGAAGGTTCCGGCCAGGTCGGCGGACGGTCCCTCGGGGTCGGACGCCGGCGCAAAGCAGGAATATCGGTGCTCGATGCCGGCAAGATCGGCCATGCGTTCGAAGATCCTCCGGCGATCGGCCGCGAGCATGGAGGCCGCGAAACGCAGGTAGAATTGATGAACCTCGTACTCCGGCACCGCTGTCGCGATCCGGTTGATATAGGCCTTGACGGGCATGTTCTGTCTCCTCGGCGTCTGCGCGGTGTTGCGTCGAGCCAGCGCCGGAGGGTCTTTGCTCATCGGCACCCGGTGTCGAACACCGGGTTTTGAGCACTGTTCGGTAAAAACGTTTCCGAGGACCGATTTCTTCCCGAAGGTTCAGTATGTGCTGGCAGGCAAACGGTTGGAGCGGGCGGGCGGTTGCGTCAGGCATCCAAAATCGCCACATCATGTTGACCTTCCATCTACTGGAAGGTCTATTTCCTCCGATAAAGGAGATTTCCGCCATGAACATCGGCGTCGCATCCGAAAAATCCGGCCTGCCGGCCAAGACGATCCGTTACTACGAGGATATCGGGCTCTTGCACCCGGCCCGGACAGACAATGGCTATCGCGATTACTCGACGGCCGATATTCACCGGCTGCGCTTCCTGCAGCGCTCGCGAAGCCTGGGGTTTTCGGTCGACGAATGCCGCCAGCTGCTGTCGCTGTACCAGGACAGGGAACGTGACAGCGCCGACGTGAAGGCCATCGCGAGCGCCAAGCTGGTGGAGATCGACAGGAAGATCGCTGAACTGGTCGGATTGCGCGGCTTGCTTCACCAATTGGTCAGTCACTGCCACGGCGACGAGCGGCCGGATTGCCCGATTATCGACGAGCTGGCAGGACAAGGCGTCGCCCAGTGAGGTGGATTGAAAATCGGAGCGGCTGACGTGCAAACTTCGCTGTCATGCCGGCTTGTGCTGCCGCACGATCTTCCATTCATGCCAGATCAGCACCATGACGACAGCATCGAAGACGGTCAGGACAAGCAGGCCGAACGAATGGGTGTAGGAGTAGCGGTAGACTTGGTAGATCATAAATGCGCCCAGCGCCGCAAGCGATGCCGGATACGACCACAGCTTGCCTCTCAAAAGCCCGACAACGAGCAGCAGCTTTATCAGGCCGTGGCTAAGCAGGTAGAAGGCATAAAACTCCTTGCTGGCGACGGAAAAGTGGCTTGCCATCTGCGACAGATAGCCAGCTATGAAATCGTTCGGATCTTCGATCAATTCCTCTTGAGTGAATGTATTGACCCAGGAGGCAATGGCGTCGGTGGTGACGACATAAAGCAGGATCCCGCCCACGCATTCGATCAGAGCATGCGCCCCTTTAAGCCAGATGCTGAGCTCGAAAATCTGATGGATGCGGCGTTCGTCTACTGCTTTCACAAAATTCACCTTGCGATCGACAACAGCGGAAACGAGAAACGATGGATGCAGCCCTAACCCACTGGATCAACGCGGCAGCCGGGATCAGCCCTTTTCTTGATAAGGCAATGATCGCCGTCTCACAAATCGGCGTTCCGCTGATGGTGCTGGCTGTTGCCCTGCAATGGTGGGCAAAGGCCGACCGCTACCATGTGCGCCATGCTGCCTTGTCCGCCGGCTTGGCGTTCCTGCTCGGTCTGGCGATCAATCAGTTCATTTTGCTATTCGTCCACCGGCTGCGGCCCTACGATGCCGGCGTGACGCATCTGCTGATTGCGCCCAGCGCCGACTGGTCGTTTCCCTCCGACCACGCGACAGCCAGCTTTGCGGTTGTTGCGGCTCTTGCAATGCAAGGTCTGCCGCGCCGGACGCTGGCCCTCTCCATCATGGCATTGCTGATCTGCTGGTCGAGAATTTATATCGGCACCCACTATCTCACCGACGTGATAGGCGGTGCCATCACTGGCGCCTTAGGTGCCGTTGTGGTCCGATTGGCCTATCGCGAGAACTCCCGACTGGACAGTCTGGTCACAAGAATTCTCTAGCTCCTTATGTGCCAACGATGAGACGAGCAGCTATCATAGCGGTCCTGTCGCTTGCCTGCGTCTCTGTCGTGCTCGCTGCCGCCCATTCGAGCCGTGATGCGGTCATCCAGGCTCGCCAGGCCTCGATGAAGGAAATGGCCGCGGCGGCAAAGACGATTGCTGGGATGTTCGACGGCAAGCAGGCGTACGACGCCGCAGCCTTCAAGGCGGCGGCCGAGACCATCCGCGCCCGCACCGGCCCTGCCCTGATTGCCGAATTCCCCAGCGCAACATTGGGAGCGCCTTCAGGCGCCAGGCCGGATATCGACCCCGCCCGCGCGCAGTTCGAGGCGTTGGCTCGCCACATCGGAACGCTGGCCAGCGCCCTGGCCTCCGACGCCGAGCGGGCACCACCGCATATCACCGACGACATGAGAATGGGTTCCGGCCTGGCAATGGGCGGTGGCAGCCTGCTTGGCAAGCGACCATCACTCGCGGAAGCCGATCCCACTAAATTGCCGGCGGAGCACCTCCTGCATCTCATCTTGCAGGATTGCTCGAGCTGCCATTCGAAGTTCAGGCAAAAGGTAGAGTGATAGCGTCAGCTCCGCTGCAGCTGACCCGCCATGAAATTGCGCCAGCCGCCGAAATGCGAAATTTCCTTTGCATCGGCAAGGCCGGCACTTTCGACGAGGAAGCCTTTCGGCGAAGTTCCGTCATCGAGTAGAAGCGTCCCGATGCCGAGCGGCGGCGGGATCGCGGCAACGAAGCGGCCGAAGGCTTGTGGCGAGAGCCGCCAGACTTCGACCTCGATCGCTGCCCCCTTGCCATTGCAGCTGCGCTCGAGCCCCGGTCGCGACACCGACTGGCCGGCGAGTGCATAAAGCCGGTACAGCGGCGCCGTTCTTGCCGCCCGGGCGAAAATCGCGCCGAGCTGCTGCAACTGGCCGTTCAGCGCCATCCCCGACAGATGCGCGCCGACCACGGCCAGCTCGATCGTGCCCTCGTCCACGTCGACGCGAACGTCGCCACGCGGCAGCGGCCAGCCTGTAGCGCCCAGCGCAAGGCCGCTTGCCGCATGGACATCGCGCGCAAGCGACGCCGGCAGATGGTCCTTGCCCGCCGCGGCAAGCAAGGTGACGCTCATCGGCAGACCGTCGCTGCGGGTTCCGCTCGGCACGGCAATGCCGCACATGTCGAGCAGATTGACGAAATTGGTGTAGGTGCCGAGCCGGCTGTTGGTGACGATCGGATCGGCCAGCACCGCTTCGACCGTGTAGTGCGTCGGCGCGGTCGGCACGCAGAAAACGTCGACCGAGGCGATGACCGGCGCAAGCCTGGCCTTATAGCCTTGCAGGGCATAGAGCCCGTTGAAAGCGTCCGCGGCGGAAAGTTTTCGCGCACCGCCGATGATCTGCCGCGTCACCGGATGCATGGCGGCCTCGTTGGCATCCATGAAGTCCCTGATCGCGGCGTAACGCTCGGCTACCCAGGCGCCTTCGTAAAGCAGGTTGGCGGTGGCGTAGAAATCGGCGAACGGGATTTCCACCAGCTGGCAGCCCAGCGTCTCCAGCGAGGCAAGGGCGGCCTCGAAACCCGCCTGCATCGCCTGGTCTCCGAAAAAGGTCCAGTCGGCCCTGGCCGGCACGCCAACCGTCAGCACCGGCGGGCGCGCGGCAAGAGCCTGAATGCAGAGGTCGCGCGAATAGGGATCCGCGTCGTCCTTTGCCGCCGCGACCTCGAACACGCTGTAGGCGTCATCGACGGTGAGCGCGAAGACCGAGACGCAGTCAAGCGTCCGGCAGGCCGGCACGACGCCGGCGGCTGATAGCGCGCCGACGCTCGGCTTCAGCCCGACGATGTTGTTGAGGCCGGCGGGTATGCGCCCAGAACCGGCGGTGTCGGTGCCGAGCGCGAACGAGACGATGCCGCGCGCGGTTGCAACGGCCGAGCCGCATGAGGAGCCGCCCGGCACCAGTTTCGGGTCGATCGCATTCCTCGGGATCGGATAGGGCGTGCGCACACCGACCAGGCCGGTGGCGAACTGGTCGAGGTTGGTCTTGCCGACGACCAGTGCGCCGGCGGCCTTGAGCCGCGCGACGACGGTGGCGTCTTTCGCCGGCAAGTAGGCATATTCCGCACAAGCCGCCGTGGTCGGCATGCCGGCAACATCGATGTTGTCCTTGACCGCGAACGGTACGCCCCACAGCGGCTTTGCCACGGGATCGAACGGGCCGAGCTTTTCCGCCTCGGCAAGCAACTCCGCCCTGCTCGCCAGATGGATGAAGATGCCGGGGTCATCGGCCGCCGCGAGCCGCGCATCGACCGCATCGATCATCTCGCCGATGCTGACGCCGGCCTGATAGGCAGCGTGCAGGCTCGCTATGTCGAAGCGGATGTCGCTCATTTGGCCTCGCCCAGAATGACTACCGGCAGGTTCCACTGGATGAGCACGACGCAGCCATCCTTCGTCCACACCGAATGCTCGGTTCCGACCGGGTTCAGGATCACGCTGCCCGCGGCATGATCGCCGTTCTCGTCGCTCTGTGTGCCTTCCAGCACAAGGATCGTTTCCAGCCCGGCATGGCGATGGCGCGGCACGCCGGCGCCGGGCCGGTAGTTCAGGATGGCGACCGACGGTTCCGTCGGTCCGCCCTTGAGCAGCCAATGCGCCGTAATGCCATCGCGGAAAGGCTCGAACGGCAGACCGCGCCAGCCACCATTGAGGAGGCCGGCAAAGGCAAGGTTAGGCATTGGCAATCCCCTCGAGCACCTGGTCCGTCGTTGCCGTCCAGCCGACGATGGCGCCCTGCGCCCTGATCATGGCAAGGGCTGCCGCCTTGAACTCCGGAAAATAGCTCTCAGTGGCATCCTCCGCCAGAAGGCATTCATAGCCGCGGTCGTTGGCCTCGCGCATCGTCGTCTGCACGCAGACCTCCGTCGTCACCCCGGCAAAGACTAGCTGCTGTGCGCCGAGCCGCTTGAGGTCGTCGCCGAAGCTGGTGGCATAGAACGCGCCCTTGCCGGGTTTTTCGATGACGATCTCGCCAGGCAGTGGGGCAAGTTCATCGAGGATCGCCGTTCCCGGCTCCCCGACGATCAGCACACGACCCATTGGCCCGACATCGCCGATCCTGATCGACGGATTGCCGCGATTGCGCTTGGCCGGCGGCAGATCCGAAAGGTCTGCCTTGTGGCATTCCATCGTGTGGATCACCGGCAGGCCAGCGGCGCGAAACCCCTCGATCAGCCTCTTCACCGTCGGCACGATCGCCGTGACCCGGCTGACGTCATTGCCGAGGCTGGCGCCGAAGCCGCCGGGCTCAGCGAAATCGCGCTGCATGTCGATGACGACCAGCGCCATCGCCTCAGGCTTGAAGGCAAACGGGAACGGCAGCGCCTCGATCTCCGCCATCAGTGATGTCCCGCCATGTGCTCGCCGATGGTCTGCACGCTCGCTTGTGCGATCGGCGTCTCGTAGACCAGCGCGCCGTCGGACATGACGAAGATGCGGTCCGAGAGCTCGAGCAGCTCATCAAGGTCCTCCGACATAAGGAGCACCGCGGCGCCGGCATTGCGCGCCTTCATGATGCGGGCGCGTATTTCGGCGACGGCGGAGAAGTCGAGGCCGAAGCAGGGGTTCGACACGATGAGCAAATCGACCTCGCCGGTCAGTTCCCGCGCCAGCACCGCGCGCTGCACATTGCCGCCCGAGAGCGACGAAATCGGCGAAGCAAGCGATGCCGTCTTGACCTTGAACTGTTGGACCAGACGGGCCGCGTAGTCCCTGATCGCACTCATCCTGATCCAGTTGACCGGCTTGCCGGCCTCGTTGAGGTCGAAGGTCCGGAAGGCCATGTTTTCCGCCACCGTCATCTTCGGTGCGCAGGCATTGCGCAACGGCTCCTCCGGAATGAAGCGGACATTGAGCGTGCGCGCCTCGCTGCGGCTGGCGCCATAGGGCGAGCCTTTCACCAGAACGTCGCCGCCATTGCGCGCCCGTTGTCCGGCAAGGACTTCGAGAAACTCCTTCTGGCCGTTGCCGGAGATGCCGGCAATGCCGACGATCTCACCCGACTTCACATTGAGTTCGCCGATGTCGATGGTTTTCAAACCGGTGCGGTCGGGCGCCTTCAGCGACTTTACCGTCAGCACCTGTCTGGCGCCGGCCGGCACCGGGGCGCGGCTGTCGAGTGCGGCGATCGGTTGGTCGCCGATCATCATCGCCGCCATCTGCTTGTGGGAAAGTTCGGAGACCTTTCCGGTTCCGGTCAGCCTGCCCTTGCGCAGCACGGTGATATCGTCGGCAAAGGCCGTCACCTCGTGGAATTTATGCGAGATCATCAGCACGGTGAGGTCGCCGGTCCTGGTCATGTCGCGCACCAGGCCAAGCACTTCGTGTGCCTCGCCGGGAGTGAGCACCGAAGTCGGCTCGTCGAGCACCAGGAAACTGCGGCCGAGATAGAGCTGCTTGATGATTTCGAGCTTCTGCTTCTCGCCGGCCGCAAGTTCCGCCACCTTGACGTCGAGCGGCAGCTTGAACGGCATCCGCTGCATGAATTGCGCAAGTGCGGCGCGCTCCTTGCGCCAGTCGATGACGCCGGGCACCTTCTCGCGCGAAATGACCAGGTTCTCCGCGCCGGTCAGCGACGGGACGAGCGTGAAATGCTGGTAGACCATGCCGAGCCCCAATGCCGAGGCATCCTTCGGACTGGCGATCGCGACCTCGCGGCCATCGACCAGCATGTCGCCGGCGGTCGGATGGTAAAAACCCATCATGCATTTGACCAGCGTCGACTTGCCGGCGCCGTTTTCGCCGAGCAGCGCATGGAACGATCCCGCCGGCACCTTGATCGAGACATCGTCCAGCGCGGTGAAGGCGCCGAAGCGCATGGTCATGCCGATGGTCTCGACGCCGACGGCTTTCTTGCCGATGCTTCCGCTCAAGATCGTGTCCTCACGGCAGCTGCGCGACGAAGGATACCGAATTCGACACCGCGCCGAACACGCCGCCCTGCATCTTGATCATCTTGATCGCGGCGAGATGGTTGCCGTAATCGGTCGCGCCGCAGCAATCCTCCAGCATGACGCATTCAAAGCCGCGATCATTGGCCTCGCGCATCGTCGTGTGGACGCAGACATCGGTGGTGATGCCGGTCAGCACGATGTTTTCGATGCCGCGCTGGTGCAGGATCAGCTCCAGGTCGGTGGCGCAGAACGAGCCCTTGCCCGGCTTGTCGATGATCGGCTCGCCAGCCGCCGGATAGAGGTCGGGGATGATGTCCCAGCCGGGTTCGCCGCGCACCAGGATGCGCCCGCAAGGCCCGGGGTCGCCGATGCCGGCATTGATGCGGCGCGAGCGCCAGCGCTTGTTGGCCGGCAGGTCGGCGAGATCGGGCCGATGGCCCTCGCGCGTGTGGATGATGGTGTAGCCCTTGGCCCGCATGGCTGCGAGCACCGACTTGATCGGCTCGATCGGCGCCCGCACTAGCGAAAGATCGTAGCCCATATGATCGACATAGCCGCCCGGCCCGCAGAAATCGGTCTGCATGTCGATGATGATCAATGCCGTATTGTCCGGCCGCAGCTCGCCATTATAGGGCCATGGATAGGGGTCGGCATCGATGTAGCGCTGGGTGATCTCGGCTCTGGCGTTCATCGGAAAAAACTCCAGTCATTTGGTGATCGACAACTCGCCCGGCGCGCCGGCAAGCGAGCGGTTCGGCGACGATGTGGCGATCATGATAATGAGCGTGAGGATGTAAGGCGCGGCGTAGAAGAGATAGTAGCCCTGCGTCACCCCGACCGATTGCAACGCCGGGCCCAGCGCGCCGGCGCCGCCGAACAACAGTGCCGCGGCAAAGCAGCCAAGCGGGTTCCAGCGCGCGAAGATGACCAGCGCCACCGCCATCAGCCCCTGCCCCGACGAGATGCGTTCGGTCCAGCTGCCGGGGTAATAAAGCGACAGATAGGCGCCGCCGATGCCGGCGAGCGCACCGCCGACGCCTGTCGCAAGCAGGCGCACGGTGTTCGGATTGAGGCCCATGGCGCGCGCCGCATCGGAGCTGTCGCCGACGACGCGCACGACCAGGCCGGCGCGGGTGTTGCGGAAGGCCCACCACAGGAACAGCGCAAGTGCGGCCCCGATCAGGAACAGCACGTTGACGTTGAGCGCCGCCTGCACCTGCGGGATATCCGACCAGCCACCGAAGGCGAGGGCCGGCAGGTCTGGTGCCGAGGGCTGGATGAATGGCTTGCCGAAGAAGAAGGCGAGACCGGAGCCGAACAGCATAAGCGCGATGCCGATGGCGATGTCGTTCACCCCGCGGAATTTGCAGATCCAGCCGTGGAACAGCCCGAAGCAAAGACCGGCACCTGCGGCAGCCAGCAGGCCGAGCCATGGCGAGCCGGTCATCACCGCGACGGCGTAGGCAGTCATCGCACCGAAGACCAGCGTGCCTTCGAGGCCAAGATTGATGCGGCCGGAGCGCTCGGTGATGGCTTCGCCGAGCGAGACGAAGATGAAGGGCGTCGAAACGCGGATGGCGCCGCCGAGAATGGCGAGCGGCACGCCCCACAGGCCGATCTCGGTCGCGTCCATCAGGAGCCCCTCTTCCACAGATCGGGATTGAAGACCTTGAAGCGGCCGTAAAAGGTTTCGCTGAACAGGATGACGACGAAGAGCATGCCTTGCAGCACCAGCACGGTGGCGTCGGGAAGGTCCATGCGGCGCTGGATCAGCCCGCCGGAAGCGCCGATACCGCCGAGCAGGAAAGCGACCGGGATGATGGCGAGCGGATTGTGGCGGGCGAGGAAGGCGACGAGGATGCCGGTATAGCCATAGCCGGCGGCGAGCGAGGCGTTGGCGCTGCCTTGCACGGCGCCGACCTCCAGCATGCCGGCCAGCCCGGCAAAGCCGCCGGCGAGCCCGGTGAAGCCGACGATCAGCGGCCCGACGGCAAGCCCTTGCACCTGAGCTGCCCTGACATTGCCGCCGGCGATGCGGGCGGCAAACCCCCAGCGCGTCTTTTCGATCAACAGCCAGGACAGGACGCAGGCGAGAATGCCGACGACCAGGCCCCAGTGCACGTCCATGCCTGGAATGTTGCCGATGCGGTAGGCATCCGCCAGCGGCTCGGTCGAGGGTTTGTTGAGCGAAGCCGGATCGCGCAGCGGCCCTTCGACCAGATGGTTCATCAGCGCGATGGCGATATAGGCCATCAGCAGGCTGGAGATGGTTTCGTTGACGGCGCGGTAGTGGCGGAGTGCGCCGACGGCACCGATCCAGATGCCGCCGGCGACCGCGCCCGCCACGCCCATCAGCAGGATGACCAGAAAAGCCGGCGCGCCATTCGCCGCGACGCCGATGGCGGCGGCGGCAACGCCGCCCAGCACGATCGCGCCTTCGCCGCCGATGACGACGAGGCCGAGCCGGGCCGGCAGCGCCACGCAGAGCGCTGCCAATAAAAGCGGTGCTGCCCGCGACAGCGAGTTCTGGATCGAGAACCACGAGCCGAAGCCGCCGCGCCACATCGTCTCGTAGAGTTGCACCGGCGATTTGCCGACCAGCGCGATGAACACGCTGAACAGCGCCATGCCGACGATCAGCGCCGCGAGCGGTATGACGAAGGCTTCCGCCTGCCGCGCCGCCCATTCGAGCGCCGCCGGATAATTCCTGGCGCCAAACAGCGCCGGTGCGCCCGCAGTGCTGACAGTGTCTGCCATGGCCCCGTCTCCGATCCGGTTCAGGCGGTCGAACCGACGACGCCCTCGACCAGGTAGTCCATGCTTTCGAGTTCGAGCGCGGTCTCGGCGAAGGCTTGGCCTTCGGCCGCGACGACGACGCCCTTGTTGCTCTTCAGCGGACCCTTGATGACGGAAAAGCCGCCTTTCATCATTTCGGCCAGCGTGCCGTCGAACTGCTTGCGGGCGGCCTCGCCGACAGCGGGGCCGAGCGGGCTCATCTTGACGAAGCCGTCGGCCAGGCCACCGCGCGTGAAATTGGGCAGCGGCGTGCCGGCCACCAGATCGTCGACGAACATCTTGTAGACCTTGGCCCAGTTCCATTCCGCGCCGGTCAGGTATTTTTCCGGCGCCAGCGGGCTCTGGTTGGCATGATAGCCGCAGACGAAGGCGCCACGCCCGGCCGCCGTCTCGACCACCACCTTGGGGCTATCGACATGGCAGGTGATGACGTCGGCACCCTGGTCGACCAGCGCATTGGTGGCCTCGGCCTCCTTGACCGCTAGCGACCACTCGCCGGTGAAGATCACCTGGCAGGTGATGGTCGGGTCGACCGAGCGCGCGCCGAGCAGGAAGGAATTGATGTTGAGCAGCACCTGCGGGATCGGCTTTGCCGCGACGAAGCCGAGCTTCTTGGTTTTGCTGGTGTGACCGGCGACGACGCCGTTCAGATACTGGCCCATGCCGATATAGCCGAAATAGGAACCGGCATTCATCGGATGCTTGTCCTTGTTCCACATGCCACCACAATGGCGGAACTGCACGTCGGGGAATTTCGCGCACATGGCGAGCATGTGCGGATCGAAATAGCCGAACGAGGTCGGGAAGATCAGCGACGCACCGTCGAGATTGATCATCGATTCCATCGTCTTCTGAACGTCGACCGTCTCCGGCACGTTCTCCTCCTCGACGACGGAAATTCCTTCGATCCCCTTCAGCGTGGCGGCCCCTTCGGCATGCGCCTGGTTGTAGCCGTAGTCGTCCTTTGGCCCGACATAGATGAAGCCGACGGTGGCCGTCGCGGCGAAGGCCCTGCTGATCGGAAACGATGCGGACGCAAGGCCGAGCGCCGCTCCGGCGGCGGAGGTTTTGAGCAGGTCGCGGCGGCTAAGCATGAATCTCTTGGACATTGAATGCTCCCTCTGTGGGGCCTTTGGGGCCGGTTAACACCTCAATGAAAGAAGTGTATGCAATCAGCATGCCAGTTTCAGAAATGAGATTTATTCAGTAATATCAATGAGTGTTCCGATGTGGACTGCACAAAGCCGGAGCAATTGCATACACTTTTTGCCTCCAAAATCGCCAATTTGACATGAAGGCTAAAACATAGGCATACAGAGATGCGGAGGAATCGAAGCCGGTGAGTGGCTTACGGCTCTAGCGAAAAGACTGGACGGAGGAGACGTGTCGGGAAAGCGCAATTTGATCAGGTCGGGCACGACCGTCGATCAGATGGTGAGGGCGATCAGCGACCGGATCGTCACCGGTTTCCTGCGCCCGGGCGAAAAGCTCGACGAGGCCTCGCTCGCCGCCCGCTTCGACGTCTCACGCACGCCGATCAGGGAAGCGCTCAGCCGGCTCAGCGCCATGGGGCTGGTCGAAAGGCGGCCGAACCGCGGCGCCACCGTCGCCGTGGTGACGCAGGAGCACCTCGCCTCGATGTTCGAAAGCATGGCCGAGCTTGAAGCGATCTGCGCGCGGTTCTCGGCCGAGCGCATGACCGCTGGCGAGCGCCGCACGCTGGAGGCCGAGCACCAGGCCTCGGCGCGCTTCGTGCAGCTCGGTGCCGAAGAAGAGTATGAGCTTTTCAACACCGAATTCCACACCCGGCTCTATCGCGGCGCCCACAGCAAGCACATTTATGAACTGACCGTCATGACCCGCGGCCGCCTGGCGCCGTTCCGGCGCGCGCAATTCATGCTGCCCGGGCGGCTGGCCCAGTCCTGGCAAGAACATGACGCCATCGTCACCGCAATCATGCGCGGCGACAGTGCGGCGGCCGGAACAGCCGCCAAGGATCATGTCTCGATCGTCAGCGAGGCGAGCTCCGTCTTTGCGATCGGCGATCGCCCCAAAGGCAGGACCGAGCCGTTCCCGACATCGGCTTCCTAACCGTCAATCGACCAGCACGGCGACCACGGCAGCGCAGTCGCCGGCCTTGACCAGCCCCGGAAAATGCCGCGCCGCCAACAGACCGGACATTTTGGCCCGGATCTCCTGCGGAGCGCCGCCGGTGCGGCCTATGGAATGGATACGTGCCAGCACCTGGTTCTCTGCCACCGGCTCGCCGAGATCGATCATGGTTTCGATCATCCCGTCGTCCTCGGCGAACGAGAAGCAATCGCCGGACGGCATGTCGAGCCAGCGGGTTGGCTGCATCTCGACCGCGCCGGCGACGATGCCGGCATGGCGCAGCACATTGAGCACGCCGCGACGTGCGATCCGCACCGTTTCCGCGCGCGAAGTCCCGCCGCCGCCAAGCTCTGTGGTGATGAACAGCTTGCCCATCTCTTCGGCGGCAGTGTCGAACATGCCGACCGCGTCGATCTCCAGCATTTTCATCGACCATGGTGCGGAGAAGGCTTCAACCGCAGCGAAACCCTTCGCTTCCAGCACCTTGTCGGGCCGGATGTGGGCGGCGCAGAACGGCACGAAGTCGAGCGTCTTGCCGCCGGAGTGGAAGTCGAGCGCGATGTCTGTACGGGGCAGAAGCTCGCGCTGGAAATAATCAGCGATCTTCTCGGTCACCGTGCCGTCGGGCCGGCCGGGAAAGCTGCGGTTGAGATTGCCCTTGTCGATCGGCGAGGTGCGCGTGCCGGCGCGGAACGCCGGATAGTTCATCGCCGGCACGATGATGATCGTGCCGCTGACTTGCTTCGGGTCGAGCGTACGGGCGAGGTCATAGAGCGCCAGCGGCCCCTCGTACTCGTCGCCATGATTGCCGCCGGTGAGCAATGCGCTCGGCCCCTTGCCGTTGCGGATGACGCAGATCGGGATCATCACCGACCCCCAGGCGGAATCGTCGCGGCTGTAAGGCAGGCGCAGGAAACCGTGCTGCACGCCGTCGCGCTCGAAATCGACGGTCGGCGTGATCGGTGACGGGCGAAGGCTGGACATCGGACTCAATTCTTCACCACCAGTTTGCGCGGCACATTCGCCAGGCACTCGACGCCCGTCTCGGTGATCAGGATGGATTCGGTGATTTCCAGCCCCATCGTCTCAAGCCACAAGCCGGTCATGAAATGGAAGGTCATACCGGGCTTCAACTCGGTGCGGTCGCCTGGACGCAGGCTCATCGTGCGCTCGCCCCAGTCAGGCGGATAGGAAAGCCCGATCGGGTACCCGGTGCGGTTGTCCTTGACGATGCCGTACCGCTTCAGCACCGCGAAGAAGGCGTTGGCGATGTCCTCGCATGTGTTGCCGGGCTTGGCGGCGGCAAGTCCCGCCTCCATGCCTTCCAGCGTCGCCTTTTCTGCATCGAGGAATTCCGGCGTCGGTTTACCAAGGAACACGGTCCGCGACAGCGGGCAGTGATAGCGGTTGTAGCAGCCGGCGATCTCGAAGAAGGTGCCCTCGCCCGATTTCATCGGCCGGTCGTCCCAGGTCAGATGCGGCGCCGATGCGTCGGCGCCTGACGGCAGCAGCGGCACGATCGCCGGATAGTCGCCGCCGATGCCGTCGACGCCGCGCGTGCCGGCATCGTAGATCTCGGCGACCAGGTCGCATTTGCGCATGCCGACCTCGATCTTATCGACGATGCGCTGGTGCATCGCTTCGACGATGCGGGCGGCCTTGCGCATGTAGTCGATTTCGGTCGGGCTCTTCACCGCGCGCTGCCAGTTGACCAGTGCCGTGGCGTCGACGAAGCGGGCATTGGGTAAGTGCTTCTGCAGCGCTGCGAAGGCAGCGGCCGAGAACCAGTAATTGTCCATCTCGACGCCGATGCTGAGCTTGCCCCAGCCGCGATCGGAGAGCACGCTGGACAGAAAATCCATCGGATGGCGCTCGGTCGACTGCACATAGTGGTCGGCATAGCCGATGATGTTGTCGTGCGCGAGATAGGCGGTGCGCTTGGCGCCGTTGGCGTCCTGGCCGCGCCCGTACCACACCGGCTCGCCCGACGGCGGCACGATGACAGCCTGGTGCACGTAGAACGACCAGCCGTCGTAGCCGGTCAGCCAGGCCATGTTGGACGGATCGCTGACGATCAATAGATCGACGCCCTTGGCCTCCATGACCTTCCGCGTTTTGGCGAGGCGCTCCGCATATTCGCCGCGCGAGAATTTCAAATTGGGCTGCATTGTTCTTGGTCCTCGTTTGTTGGGCCTTGCGGCCAGCATCAGCTTTCGAAAATCGTACCGGTCTTGGCTGCACGCGCACGGTCGCGGGCGAGCGTGGCGATCGCCGTGTCCTGCACGCCGGTGCCGGTCAGGTCGGCAATGGTGATGTCGCTGTCCGAGCGCCGGCCATGCCTTTCGCCGGCGATAATGTGGCCAAGCTCGGTGATTTCGGCATCGGACGCCATCACGCCCGCCGCGATAGCATGGTGCAGTTCGCCCAGCCGGCGCGTCTGTTTGGCGCTATCGGCGACGTAGAGATCGGCCATGCGCAGGATCGCCGGCGCGATCTCGTTCTTGTGCTCGGCATCCGAGCCCATGGCAGTGATATGCTGGCCGGCGGAGACGAAGCCGGCCTTGATCAGCGGCTCGGTCGACGGCGTCGTGGTGACGATGATGTCGGCATCGGCCGCAGCCTTTGCCGCGTCGGGCTCGGCGTGAACGGCGATGCCCAGTCTTTCGGACAATGCGTCGGCCGCGGCCTCGGCCTTGGCGGCATCCCTTGCCCAGATGCGAGCCTCGGTGATTGGCCGCACCAGCATCAGCGCCTCGAGCTGCAGTCCGGCCTGAACACCGGCGCCGAAGATCGCGGCAACGGAGGAGTCCGGCCGCGACAGATGTTTGGCGGCGACCGCACCGGCGGCGGCCGTGCGGATGTCGGTGAGATAGCCATTGTCGAGCAGCAGCGCTTCGACCAATCCGGTTTTCGCCGACAGCAGCACCATCATGCCGTTGACGCTGGGCAAGCCGAGCTTGGGATTATCGAAAAAGCCGGGGCTGATCTTGATCGCAAAACCGTCGATACCCGGTACATAGGCGGTCTTGACGTCGACCTCGCCGCGATGCTCTGGAATGTCCAGCCGCAGGATCGGCGGCATCGCCACCGGCAAGGTAGCGAGCGCCCGGAACGCGTTCTCGACGCAGGCGATGGCATCAAGATCGAGCTTCACGATCTTGCGCAATTCAGCTTCGGTGAGGATCGTCATCCGGCTCATGCTGCGCTCTCCGCAATTGCTTCGCCGCAGATGATCTTGCGGTGCAGTGTCATATCGATGTTGCGGCCGGACAGCACGAGCACCGTCGGGCCGCTCGCCCTGACCTTGCCGGCAAGCACGGCTGCGATGCCGACCGCGCCGGCGCCTTCGACGATCTCGCGCTCCTGTTCATAGGCATGGCGGATGCCGGTGGCGATCTCGTCCTCGCTGAGCAGGATCACATCGTCGAGCAGGTCGCGGCACATGGAAAAGGTCAGCCGGTTGTCGAGGCCTATGCCGCCGCCGAGGGAATCGGCCAGTGTCGGCAGTTCCTCGACCAAAACCGGATGTCCGGCGTCGAGGCTCGCCTTCATCGCCGCACCGCGCGCCATTGAAACGCCCATCACCTTCGTCGCCGGGCTGACGCCCTTCACGGCAGCAGCGACGCCAGCCGCCAGCCCACCGCCGGAAAGCGGCACCAGCACCAAGGCGGCGTCCGGAACCTGTTCGATGATCTCCAGCCCGAGCGTGCCTTGCCCGGCGACAATGGCAGGATGGTCGAAGGGCGGCAGCATGATCAGCCCCTCTTCCGCGACCAGCCGTTCGACCTCCCGCTGCGCATCGTCCTGGCTGTTGCCGACGATGCGGATCTCGGCGCCGAGCCGACGGATCTCGTCCAGCTTGTTCTGCGGCACCAGCCGCGACATGCAGATCGTCGCGTCGATACCTTGCAGTCGAGCGGCATAAGCCAGCGCCCGGCCGTGATTGCCGGTCGAGGCAGCGACGACGCCACGCGCCCTCTCCTCGTCTGTCAGCGAAGCGATAGCGTTCGAGGCACCGCGCAGCTTGAAGGCGCCGGTGGTCTGCCGATGTTCGAGCTTGAGATAAACAGGAGCGCCCAAGTGCTGGGAAAGACTCCGGGAAGGAACGGTCGGCGTACGCTCGATCTTGCCTGCGATGCGCTCGCGCGCGGCGCGGATATCGGAGAGGCTTATCCTGGACGTGGTCATGGCTCATAAATCAGTTCAGCGGCAGCGTCATCAGACGGCCGAATTCAGGGCGCGACATCTTATCTCCGCAAAGCCGCAGGCAATTCCAGGCCGTCGCCTGGTTGCTGGTGACGACAGGGCGGCCGATGGCCTCTTCCATACCGACAACTGCCGCCGCCGACCGCAGCGCCGTGCAGGACACGAACAGCGCGCCGGCTTGCGGGGCCGTCGCCTCGCGAGCCAGGTCAACCAAGGATTTCGGCGCAATCCGCGCCATCTCGCGATCATCCTCGAAGCCGAGGCAAGTGAAGCTGACGATTTCGAAACCATGCTCGGTGAAATAGGCCGCCATCGGCCGGCTGGTCTCGACCGTATAGGGAGTGAGGATGCTGATCGTCCTGGCGCCCAGCGCCTTCAGGCCGCGCACCCCGGCCATCGGCGGCGTGACCACCGGCACGCCGGGCTTGGCGGCCTGCACCGCCGCCTCGATTTCGGCATCGCCGATCACGACGGAAGCTGAGGTGCAGGAATAGCAGATCGCATCGAGCGGCTCGTCGGGCAGGATCAGGGCCGCGGCCGCCGTCAGTGACGGCTGCATCTTGCGCAAATTGTCCGGCGTCGTCGGGTTGGCGTAGGGGATGCGCGCGACATAGACGCCGACACGATCGCTTGCCACCATGCGGTGAAAATCCGGTTCGCTCGTATGGTCGGTGGCAAGGATGATCAGGCCGACCCGCTTTTCCAGCGGACGCGCATCGAGCGGTGGCCGGGCCGGGCGCAGGCGGATTTCGGGTGCAGCGCTCATCTTTCGATCCGCCCATAACGGTGTTCCAGCCAGCGCAGCAGCACTACCGAGAACAGGCTGATGGCGAGGAAGAAGGCGCCGACCAAGGTGATCGGTTCGATATACCGATAATAGGTATTGGCGACGCTCTTGGCCTGGTTCATTAGTTCGAGCACGGTGATCGCCGACAGCAGCGGCGTCTCTTTGAACATGGCGATGAAATAATTGGCAAGCGCCGGGATCATCGGCGGAATTGCCTGCGGAATGATGATGTGCGTCCAGGTCTGGGTGGCGTTCAGATTGCAGGCCTTGGCCGCTTCCCACTGGCCGCGCGGAACATTATCGATGCCGGCGCGGTAGACCTCGGCCGTGTAAGTGCCGTAATGCAGCCCGAGACCGATGACGCCCGCCACCAGCGGCGGCAACAGGATGCCGAAATCCGGCAGCACGTAGAAGATGAAATAGAGCTGCACCAACAGCGGCGTGCCACGGATGAACTCGGCAAGGAAACCGACGGTGCGCGACAGAGCCCTGTTCGGCGACCGGCGCGCCAACGCGATGCCCAGCCCAACGATGGCCGCCAGCACCGAGCCGAGCAGCGTCGCCAGGATGGTGATCTTCACCCCCTCGATCAGCGTCGGCAGGATCTGCCGGACAAAATCCCAATCCCATTCCATTAGCAGGCCCGATCCATCATACGCGCACCCCGTCGAGGCCACGCGCCATGCGGCGTTCCAACGACCGCACGCCCCAGGAGATGAGCAGCGCCAGGACGAAATAGATGACGAGGATGGTGCTGAACGGCACCAGAGTATTGCCGGTCTGCGAGCGCACCACCTGCGCCTGGAAGGTCAGGTCGGCGAGCGAGATTAGCGAAACGACGGCGGTGGCCTTGAGCAATTCAATGGCGTTGTTGCCGAAGGTTGGCAGCATCACCAGAAGCGCCTGCGGCAGGATGATATGGCGCATGGCTTGCCAGCGGCCGAGATTGAGGGCGGTGCAGGCCTCATATTGTTCGCGGCCGATAGACTTGATGGCGCCACGCACCACTTCCGCCGCATAGGCGCCGACATTGAGGCCCAGCGCCAGCACCCCGGCCTGCAGCGGCGTCAGCGAAATGCCGGCAAAAGGCAGCACGAAATAAGCCCAGAACAGCTGCACGAAAATCGAGGTGCCGCGGAAGAACTCGATATAGGCGGTGGCCAGCGCGCGTAGCACGAAAAACCGCGACAGCCGCCCCAGCCCGGCAAGAAAGGCCATGACCAAGGCCAGCACCGACCCCATCAGCGTCAGCTCGATGGTGACAAGCGCTCCTTGCAATATCAGGCCGAAATAGCCGGACCATTGGGTCATTGGGCTAAGCGTTTCCTCGCTTGGTGATCATTGCAGAACGCCGGCGCCGCCCCTCATCCGCCTGCCGGCACCTTCTCCCCGTTATAGGGACGGGGAGAAGGGTGAAGCTCCAGCGTTGACGCCCCCCTCTCCCCGTTTTTGACGGGGAGAGGCTAGGGTGAGCGGCACTTTTTACTTCGCCGAGCAGAGCTTGTCGCGGCTCGTCGACATTGCCGCCGCCGCCGAGAAGCCGTAAGGCTCGATGATCTTGGCGAACTCGCCGGACTTCTTCAGTTTCGCCAGCTCGACATCATAGGCGTCGCGCAGCGCTTCGTCGCCCTTCTTGAAGGCCGCGCCGTCGCAATAGACCGGCGCACCGACCACCGGCGCGATGACTTCGAGGTTCGGATCATTGGCTTTCTTGACCAGGTCGTTGATCGACAGCACGGGCAGCGAATAAGCATCGATGCGGCCGTCCTGCAGCATCTTCAGGCCGCTCTGGCCGTCCGGCACGACGATGACGCGCTCGCGCGGCACACCTGCGGTGAGCGCCAGCTTCTCTTCAGTGCCGCCACCCGGCGCGCCGATCGTGGCGCTCGCGTCCTTCGCGACGTCCTCGTAGCTCTTGAAGCCCTTCGGGTTGCCCTTCTTCACCAGCATCGCCTCGGCGTCGCACAGCACCGGTTCCGAATAGGCGACCGCAGCACAACGTTCCGGCTTCATGAACAATCCGGCGGTGACGACGTCGAAACGGCCGGCCTGCAAGCCGGGGATCATGGCGCCATATTCCGAGATCGAGGCGACGATATCGTTGACGCCAAGGCGTTTGAAGATTTCACGGGCAACGTCAGGCGCCGCACCCGAAACCTTGCCGTCGGCAGCGACCGCCGTATAGGGCGGCTCGTTGGCGATGGCGACGCGGGCAAAGCCTTGCGCCTTGAGCTCTTCGAGCTTGCTGTTGTCGGCCGAGCCGGCCGTCGAGGCGGCCAGCACCGCCGTCAGCGTAATACCGGCGACGCCGGCCAAAATGGAAAATTTCTTCATTGTTCCCAACTCCTTGTTTGTCTGTCTTCTTGGCTTGCTTGAGGCGTCGCCGCCTCGCATGGCAGTCAGACCCGATGTCCGGCCGCAATGATCTTCTTCAGGAAACCTTGCGTGCGCTCCTGTTTGGGATGGCGGAAAATCTCGTCGGGCTTGCCCTCCTCGACTATTCTGCCGCGATCGAAGAACAGCACCCGGTCGGCGAAGTCATGGGCGAAACCCATCTCGTGGGTGACCAGCAGCATGGTCATGTCGGTCTCGGCGGCGAGCTTGCGCATGACGTTGAGCACCTCGTCGACGAGTTCCGGGTCGAGCGCCGAGGTGACCTCGTCGAACAGCATGATCTTCGGCGACAGCGCCAGCGCCCGCGCAATCGCGACGCGCTGCTTCTGGCCGCCTGAAAGCTGCGCCGGCATCGCCTTGGCCTTGTCGACCATGCCGACCATGTCGAGCAGTTCCATCGCCCGCTTTTCGGCGGCGGCCCGCGGCACGCCTTTGGTCAGCATCGGTGCCAGCGTCACATTGTCGATGACGCATTTGTGCGGAAACAGATTGAACAGTTGGAAGACCATGCCGATCTTCTGGCGCATCTTTGCCAAATGCCGTTCATCGGCCGTAAGCAGCCGGCCGTTGCGCTCCATGTGGTACAGCTGTTCGCCGTCGACTTGGATGTGGCCGCTGTCGATACGCTCCAGCGTCATCAGGATGCGCAGGATCGTCGTCTTGCCCGAA
This sequence comes from Mesorhizobium sp. M0296, assembly GCF_040321675.1. Classification (NCBI taxonomy): domain Bacteria; kingdom Pseudomonadati; phylum Pseudomonadota; class Alphaproteobacteria; order Hyphomicrobiales; family Phyllobacteriaceae; genus Mesorhizobium; species Mesorhizobium sp. M0296. Next base: position 169,396 of record NZ_JAMYRZ010000007.1, on the reverse strand, counting down.
CCCGACGGGCCGATCAGTGCCAGCTTCTCGCCGGGCATGACTTGCATCGAGAGGCCGTCCAGCACCTTGAAGGTGCCGAAGCTTTTCGAAATGCCGTCGATCTTGATGATGGGCGCCGACAATGAATTTCCCGTGCTGGAGAAGCTATGCCTTTAACGATGCGGATCGCGGCAAATCATGTCAATCAAGAAAATAATATCATGACAATATTTCGAACTCCGCACAATTCGCGCCATTCGCCGTCTAGATCGCAAGCAGGAGATGCTCGGGATCGCCGAGCAGAAGCTTGGTGACAACGCCGAGACCGGCACGCAGTTCCCCCTCCGTGGTCGAGCCCAGCGAAATCCGTACGGCTGGATGCCAAGGCATCTGCGAAATGCGAAACGACGTGCCGGGCGCGATCGCCACGCCCTGCAGGCGGGCCTGGGAAACAAAGCTTTCCTCACCGCGGTCATCGGGCAGTTGCAGCCAGACATGCAGCCCGTCGCGATGAGCGCGATAGTCCACTCCGGCAAGCACCTCGGCGGCTATGTCCAGACGCCGCCGCAAAGCCAGGCGCTGCCATCGCACGAGTTCCATCGCGGTGCCGTCGGTCACCCATTTGGTGGCGATCTCGGCCACCAACGGCGTCGCCATCCAGTTCGAGACGAGATGGCGATTGGCGACCGCGGCGACATAACGATCAGGCGCCGCGAGATAGCCGATGCGCAGGCCCGGCACCACGATCTTGGTAAAGGAGGTGACGTAGAGCGTGCGCTCGGGCGCGAAGGCGGCTACCGGCGGCGGCCTGTCCTCGACCAACGGGCCGAGGACGTCGTTTTCGATAATGGCGATGTCATGCCTGCGCGCAACGGCGGCAATCTGTTCGCGCCGGCCGGCATCCATCAGGGTAGCCGTAGGGTTGATCACCGACGGCTGCACGAACACGGCGCGGATGTCCGACAGCCGGCAGGCCTCGTCCAGCGCTTCCGGGATCAGCCCATTGTCGTCGATCGGCAAACCCTCGAGATTGAAGCCGAGATAACGCGCCAGCGGGATCAGCGTGTGGTGGCCGATCGCCTCGGTGGCGACGGTCGAACCGGGCGGCGCCACGCTCATCAGCGCCACCGTCATCCCTGCGGTGGCACCGTTGGTCAGGCTGATGTTCTGCGGCGACGCGTCGAGGCCACAGAGGCGTAGCCACTCGACACCCACCGCGCGGTGGCGCGGGAACACCATGTTCGGCCTGAATGACAGTGCCGAGCTCGACGGCAGGTTTTCGGCGAGCCAGCCCAGCGCCTGCCTCAGCCGCTCCAGATGCATCGGTTCGCAGACCGGCTTCAGGATGGAGAGATCGATGACCTCGCCCAGCCGCTCCGGCAGATAGGGCGGCTCCGGCTCGCGGCGCTGCGTCTGCACGAAGCTGCCGCGGCCGACCTCGCCGGACACCAGCCCGCGGCGGATCAGCTCCTCATAGGCGCGGCTGACCGTCTGCACGGAAAGTTGCAGGTCGTCAGCCAACTGCCGGTGCGTCGGCAACCGAGCGCCATTGGCCAGGCGCCCGTCATGGATGGCGCGCGCGAACTGGTCGGCGAGCGATTGATAGGCCGGCCGCCGGATAAGAGCGGGATCTGGTCGCCAAAATGTCATGACTTATTAGAGATCGAAATCAGTGCAATTGACAATCGAAATAATGCGCCGTCATGGTGTCCGGCACTAGAAGTGGACGATCATGGCTGCAGCGAAACTCGATCCGATCGACCTGAAAATCCTCGACGCCATCCAGCGCGACGGCCGCATCACCAAGCTGGCGTTGGCCGAGAAGGTCGGCCTGTCGCCGACGCCTTGCTGGATGCGGCTGCGCAAGCTGGAAAAAGCCGGCATCGTCTGCGGCTATCATGCCAGGATCGCCATGCGCGCCATCGCGCCGGTCGCTACCGTGCTGATGGAGGTGACGCTGGCTAGCCACCGCCAGGCCGATTTCGACCGTTTCGAGCGCGTCATCCGCGACATCCCCGAGATCGTCGCCTGCTGGTCTGTCGGCGGCGGCGTCGATTACCTGCTGAAGGTGATGGCGCGCGACATCGACGCCTATCAGCGGCTGGTCGACACTCTGCTCGAACGCGAGATCGGCATCGACCGCTATTTCACCTACATCGTCACCAAGACGGTGAAGGAGGAGAGTGTTCTGCCAGTGGCGGACCTGTTGCCGGCATCTTCCTGATACCGGAGAGATCGTCTGGCCGGGCAGGGCAATAGAGACAATCTCTCTACGTGCAGGCACGCAAACAGCCTCTCTGTTTGCGCGGCAGAGATAGTCTTGCGGCATCACCCGAACCGGGAGCCCGATGATGTCCGCACATTTTGCCCGCTCGCACCGCCATGAAGCACTTGATCGCCTCGCCGACCGGCGGCTGCTGCGCGAACTCGCCTATGTCGCTGGCCACTGGACGGCGAGCGAGACCGCGGAGAGTTTCGAGGTGACCGATCCGGCCACCGGATCCACCGTCGCTTTCGTTGCCGCGCTCGATGCCCGGCAGACCACATTGGCGATCGATGCGGCATCGCGCGCCTTTCCTGCCTGGCGCGCATTGCTGCCGCAGGAACGGTCGAAAATCTTGCGAAAATGGTTCGATCTGATCGTCGCCGCCAAAAATGACCTGGCCCTGCTGATGACGCTAGAGCAAGGCAAGCCGCTGAAGGAATCGCGCGGCGAGATCGACTATGCCGCCTCTTTTGTCGAATGGTATGCCGAGGAGGCCAAACGTCTCAACGCCGAAGGCGTCACCAGCCATCTGCCAAATGCCGAGATGGTGGTGCGACGCGAACCGCTTGGTGTCGTCGGCGTCGTCACGCCGTGGAATTTTCCCGCGGCCATGCTGACCCGCAAGGCGGCGGCCGCCCTCGCCGCCGGCTGCACCATCGTCGCGCATCCTTCCTCGGAAACGCCGCTGTCTGCACTGGCGTTGGCCGAGCTTGGCGAACGTGCCGGCCTGCCGGCTGGCGTGTTCAACGTCCTCTCCGGCAGGGCTTCGATCATCGTCGGGCGGATGTGCGAAGACCCGCGCGTTCGCGCCATGAGCTTCACCGGCTCGACCGAGATCGGCAGGCTGATCGCCGCGCAAAGTGCGCCGACGATGAAGCGTCTTGTGATGGAGCTTGGCGGTCATGCGCCTCTGATCGTCTTCGCCGACGCCGATCTCGACAAGGCTGTGACCATCGCCGTCGACGCTAAATTCGCGACCTCCGGCCAGGACTGCCTCGCCGCCAACCGCATCTATGTCCAGCGCCCGATCTACGACCGTTTTTGCGCCGCCTTCACCAAGCGCATCGAGACGTTGCGGACCGGCAATGGCCTGGCTGACGACACCGACATCGGGCCGTTGATGCACGAGCGCGGCGTCAAGAAGATCGAAGAGCAGGTCGCCGATGCGCTGGCTGGTGGCGCGCGCTGCCTCACCGGCGGTGGCCGCCATGTGGCTGGGCCGCTGTTCTACCAGCCGACCCTGCTCGCCGACGTTGGAGACGACGCGCTGATCATGCGCGAGGAGACCTTCGGTCCGGTTGCGGCCGTGACGCCTTTCGACAGCGAAGACGAAGTCGTCGCCCGCGCCAATGCGACAGAATACGGGCTCGTCGCCTATGTCGTCACTGAAAACGGCGGCCGGCAATTGCGCATGGGCCGCGCGCTCGACTATGGCATGGTCGCCATCAACCGCGTCAAGATCACCGGCGCGCCGGTCCCGTTCGGCGGCGTCAAGCAGTCCGGCATCGGTCGCGAGGGCTCGCGTCACGGGCTCGAAGCCTTTACCGATCTCAAATATCTCTGCCTGGACGTGGCCTAGAACCGCGCCCGACACTTTTCCTTAGGAGTAAAAAAGATGCTCGACCAGTCAAACGAACTCGCCGCCTGGGATCGCGATCACTTCTTCCATCCCTCGACCCATATGGGAACGCACGCGCGTGGCGAGAGCCCGACGCGGGTGATCGCCGGTGGCGAAGGCGTCACCATCTGGGACAATAACGGTCGCAAGAGCATCGATGCCTTCGCCGGGCTCTACTGCGTCAATGTCGGCTATGGCCGCCAGAAGATAGCCGACGCCATCGCCGCGCAGGCCAAGAACCTCGCCTATTACCACGCCTATGTCGGGCACGGCACCGAGGCATCGATCACGCTTTCCAAGATGATCATCGACCGCGCGCCGCAAGGCATGTCGAGGGTCTATTTCGGCCTCTCCGGTTCCGATGCCAACGAAACCAACATTAAGCTGATCTGGTACTACAACAATGTGCTCGGCCGGCCCGAGAAGAAGAAGATCATCTCGCGCTGGCGCGGTTATCACGGCTCCGGGATCATGACCGGATCGCTGACCGGCCTCGACCTGTTCCACAACGCCTTCGATCTGCCGCGTGCGCCGGTCCTGCACACCGAGGCGCCCTACTATTTCCGCCGCGCCGACCGCTCGCTGAGCGAGGAGCAGTTTTCGCAATACTGTGCCGACAAGCTCGAGGAGATGATTCTCGCCGAAGGGCCGGAGACGGTCGCCGCGTTCATCGGTGAGCCTATCCTCGGCACCGGCGGCATCGTGCCGCCGCCGGCCGGCTACTGGGAGAAGATCCAGGCGGTGCTGAAGAAGTACGACGTGCTTCTGGTTGCCGACGAGGTCGTCACCGGCTTCGGCCGGCTGGGCACCATGTTCGGCTCCGACCACTACGGCATCAAGCCCGACCTGATCACCATCGCCAAGGGCCTGACCTCGGCCTATGCGCCGCTCTCCGGCGTCATAGTCTCAGACAAGGTCTGGCAGGTGCTCGTCCAAGGCTCCGACAAGCTCGGCTCGCTCGGCCATGGCTGGACCTATTCGGCGCACCCGATCTGCGTCGCCGCCGGCGTCGCCAACCTGGAACTGATCGACGAGATGGACCTGGTGCGGAACGCCGGCGAGACCGGCGCCTATCTCCGCGCCGAGCTGACGAAAGCCGTCGGCGGCCACAAAAACGTCGGCGAGGTGCGCGGCGACGGCATGCTGGCGGCGATCGAGTTCGTCGCCGACCGGGACGACCGCGTATTCTTCGACGCCTCGCAAAAGATCGGACCGCAGGTCGCGACCGCGCTTGCGGCAAGCGGCGTCATCGGCCGCGCCATGCCGCAGGGCGACATTCTCGGTTTCGCGCCGCCGCTCTGCCTGACGCGGGAAGAGGCTGATATCGTCGTGTCGAAGACGGCCGACGCGGTGAAGAGCGTGTTTGCAAACATCTGAAGAGCCGACATGAATGCCATGACCAAAACCCTCCCCGCCACCATGGCCGCCGTGCAGCTGATCGGGCACGGCGGGCCGGAAAAGCTCGTCTATCGCACCGACGTGAAAGTGCCCTCGCCCGCCCGGGGCGAGGTGCTGGTCAAGGTCACCGCTTGCGGCATGAACAACACCGATGTCTGGGTGCGCCAGGGCGCCTATGGCACGGAGGAGGATGCCGCCGCTGTGTCGACCTGGCGTCGTCAGGGCAATACGCTGAGCTTCCCGCGCATCCAGGGCACCGACACGGTCGGCAACATCATTGCCGTCGGCGACGGCGTCTCGCCGGCCCGCATCGGCGAGCGGGTGATGGTCGATTTCTCCATCTACAATCGCGACGACGATTCACTCGCCGACATCGACTATATGGGCCATGGCCGCGACGGCGGCTATGCCGAATACCAGGCAGTACCGTCCGAAAACGCCCATGTCGTCGACACCGATCTGAGCGATGTCGAGCTTGCCACTTTCTGCTGCGCCTATCTCACCGGCGAGCAGATGTTGGAACGCGCCGCATTGAAAGCCGGCGAGCGTGTGCTTGTCACCGGCGCCTCTGGCGGCGTCGGCTCCGGCATCGTGCAGCTGGCGCGGGCGCGCGGCGCCATTCCCTATGCGGTTGCCGGCAAGGGCAAGGAACAGGCCGTGCGTGAGATCGGCGCCGAGGCGGTGATCACCCGTGGCGTTGCCGATCTGCCGGCCGCCGTCAGCGCGGCGACCGGCGGGCGGCCAATCGATGTGGTCGCCGACCTGGTCGGCGGCGCCATCTTCAATGACCTCTTGCGCATCTTGAGGCCCGAAGGCCGCTACACCACGGCCGGCGCGATCGCCGGCCCGGTCGTCCAGCTCGACCTGCGCACCATGTACCTGAAACAGCTCCAACTGCATGGCTCGAGCCAGGGCACGCGGGCGGATTTCCGCCGCATAGTGCGCTACATCGAGGACAAGAAAATCCGGCCGCTGGTCGGCGGCGTCTACAAGCTGTCCGATTTCCATCGCGCCCAGGCGGATTTCATCGCCAAGGATTTCGTCGGCAAGCTGGTGGTCGTTCCGGATGCGGCCGCCAAAATAGCGCGTCGACCACAAACGCCTATGACAGGCTCGGGCCGTTCGTGGACGCGGTGAGGTCGAGCGCCACATCCAAGCAGCGTTTTCGTGATGGCTTTGTTTATCTGAATGAGCAAAACCCATTCTGATTTGGCTGCACGCCGGCAACAAGGATTCCTGACCTCTCCTGCGGCGTTATAAGGTTTTCGCGATTTTCTTATAACCCCCGCTTGCGTCCCTTGAGGTCATGGCGCTATAAGAGAACCGCATTTTTCTTATAACCGGAGCCGCCCGACATGAAGACGGTCGACCTCGTTTACCGCACGATGTATGCGGAACTCGTCCAGCGATCCTTGGACGCAGCCTTCGAAACGGATTTCCCTACGACGGGCAATCTCGTCAAGGTGCCCGTCAAGGGCAAGGTATACTGGTATTTCGAGGAAACGCAGCCGACGAAGACGCGACGGTATGTCGGGCCTGACAGCGATCCCGAGATTGCAAAACGCGTTGAATCCTTCCGTCAGATCAAGGACGACCTCCGCGCCCGCAGGAAGCTGGTATCCACGCTCGTGCGCGAGGCAGGGCTGACAGAACCCGAAAGGTTCACCGGGGATGTCGTCGAGGCGCTGGGGAAGGCTGGCATCTTCCGCTTGCGCGGCGTCCTGGTCGGCACAGTCGCCTTTCAGTCCTACGCGGGCTATCTGGGCGTGAAGCTGCCCGGTGCAGCGTTGCAGACGGGCGATGCAGACTTCGCCCTATTCCATTCCGTGTCGGCCGCGGTCGAGGACAGCCTGCCGCCCATCCTCGAAATCTTGAGGGAGATCGACCCAACCTTCAGGGAAATCCCTCACAGATCAGATCCCGAACACGCGACGCAATTCGAGAACGCAGTCCGATACAAGGTCGAGTTCCTTACACCGAACACGGGCAGCGATGACTACGCCGATCATGCAACCTCGATGCCGTCTTTGGGCGGTGCATCCGCGCAGCCTCTTCGGATTCTCGATTTCCTGATCCACGAACCAATCAGAACTGTGCTGCTGCATCGATCGGGAGTGCCTGTCGTGGTACCGTCGCCCGGACGATATGCGGTTCACAAGCTGATTGTTGCCTCGCGCCGACAGAACAACGCAAACGGCGTGGGCAAGCGGGAAAAGGATGTCCGCCAGGCAGCACTTCTGGTCGAGGCACTGGAAGCTACCCGTCGCCAGGACGATCTCGCCATCGCGTTTTCGGAAGCGTGGGACAGGGGGAAACATTGGCGTGAAGCGATACAAAAAGGACTTGGCTTGATTCCCCAGAAACAGCGTGGCGACGTCGAGGCGACGATCGTCAACGCACTTTCAGGAATCGGCGAGGAACTGGAAGGATTCAGCGGCTCATCTGCGAAAACAAAGCACGGAGACTAAACGGCAGCAACGGGTGTGGAGGGTAACCTTCTGCCAGCCGTCGCCGAGGCGTTTTTGTTTTCAGGTTTCAAAATCGACTTTGCCTATTCAGCTCTGCGATCGGACCTGCTTGGCGGCAGCCTCGAGCGACCGTTCAAACGCGTCGATCACCTGGTCGACCTGCGGCTCGGTGATGATCAGCGGCGGGCAGAAAGCCAGCGCATCGCCCATATTGCGCGAGATGACGCCGTTCTGCTGCATGAAGCCGTTGACGAGTCCGCCCAAGGCACCAACCGTGCCCCACGGCGTCTTGTTCGCCTTGTCGCTGACCAGCTCGACCGCCGCGATCAGGCCGACGCCGCGCACCTCGCCGACAAGCGGGTGCGAAGCGAGCGTGCGCAGCCGCTTCTGCAAATGCGCGCCGACCGCACGCGCATTGCCGACAAGGTCGCGCTCCTCGATCAGCTTCAGGTTCTCGAGCGCGACCGCTGCCGCAACAGGATGGCCGCCGCCGGTGAAGCCGTGGCCGAAGGTGCCGATACGGTTGCTTTCGTCGGCGATCGGCTCAAATACCTTCTCGTTGATCAGCAGGGCCGAGATCGGCAGGTAGGACGAAGAGATCTGCTTCGACAGCACCATGATGTCGGGCCTGATGCCGAAGGTCTGCGAGCCGAACATCTCACCTGTTCGGCCAAAGCCGCAGATCACCTCGTCGGCGATGAGCAGGATGTCGTATCTCCATAGCACCGCCTGTATCTTCTCCCAGTAGCCGGCCGGCGGAACGATGACGCCGCCGGCGCCCATGATCGGTTCGCCGAAAAAGGCGGCGATGGTTTCCGGTCCTTCGGCGAGGATCAGCTTTTCCAGCTCGTCGGCAAGCCGCGTCGAAAACAGCTCTTCGCTTTCACCCGGCAGCGCCTCGCGCCAATGGTGCGGCGTCGAGGTGTGCAGCACATTGGCGATCGGCAGATCGAACGAAGTGTGGTTGTTGGGCAGTCCGGTCAGGCTCGCCGAGGCGATGGTGACGCCGTGATAGCCCTTCTTGCGGCTGATGATCTTCTTGCGCGCCGGCTGGCCGAGCGCATTCGACCGGTACCAGATCATCTTCATGGCCGTATCGTTGGCCTCGGAGCCGGAATTGGTGAAATACGCCTTGCTCATCGGTACCGGCGCCATCTGCACCAGTCTCTCGGCGAGATCGATCAGCGGCGAATGCGATTTGGAGCCGAAATCGTGATAGTAAGGCAGCTTCGACATTTGCCGTACTGCCGCATCGACCAGCCGCTTCTCCGAAAAGCCGACCGCGACGCTCCAGAGCCCCGCCATCGCCTCGATATAGCGGTTGCCGGCAAGGTCCTCGACATAGATGCCGTCGCCCTTCTCGATGACGAGCGGCCCCGACTCCTGATGCTTGCGCGCATTCGTATAGCCATGCATGTGAAAGCTTATGTCGCGGGCTTCGGGTGAATTCGGTCTTGCGTCCATGACGGCTCCTGTGCTGCACGCGGAACAGTCCTGCCGCCGGTCCGGCTCAGCAGGTCCCCGTGCGTTATGCCGTTTGATGCATCTTTCTCGAACGGTATAGTGTCAAGCGCTTTCGACAGGGCCAGCGGATGGATGGACGCATGCAGAACTTCGGCTTGACCTAACCGTGGACCATGTCGACTGCATTGTCGCCGGCGCCGGCGTTGTTGGCCTGGCGATCGCGCGAGAGATGGCGCAGCGCGGCATCGATACGCTGGTCCTGGAAGCCGAGAGCGCTATCGGCACCGGGACAAGTTCGCGCAATTCCGAGGTCATCCATGCCGGCCTCCACTATCCGGTTGGATCGCTGAAAGCCCGGTTCTGCGTGGCCGGCCGGGAAAGACTCTATCGCTATTGCGAGGAGCGGGCGATCCCGCACGCGCGCTGCGGGAAGGTCATCGTTGCCACAAATGCCGAACAGGAGCCGGTGCTCGCCTCAATCCGGGCCAATGCACGCGCTTGCGGCGCCGGCGACCTGTTGCGCTTGAGCGATGCCGAGGCGCATACGCTGGAGCCCAGCCTTAAGTGCACGGCGGCGCTGCTGTCGCCCGCCACCGGCATCATCGACAGCCATGCCCTGATGCTCGCCCTGTTGGGCGACGCCGAGGAGCACGGGGCGGCACTTAGTCTCAACACGCGCATCGCCTCCGGCCGCATCGAAGCAGGCCGCGTCGTGCTCGAGACGGTGGACGCTGCCGGCGGCGAGCGCTTCGAGATCGCCACTCCGCGTTTCGTCAATGCCGCCGGGCTTGGCGCGGCAGCACTTGCAGGTTCGCTTGAAGGGCTCAATCAGCAATTCGTGCCAAAGCTCCATTATGCCAAGGGCAATTATTTTTCGGTGGCCGGCCGGGCGCCCTTCTCGCGATTGGTCTATCCGGTGCCCGAACCCGGCGGGCTCGGTGTTCATCTGACGCTCGATCTCGACGGCGTCGCCCGCTTCGGGCCGGACGTCGAATGGACCGATCAACTCGACTATCGCGTCGACCCGGCTCGTGGCGAGCGCTTCTACAGCGAGATCCGCAAATACTGGCCGGACCTGGCCGATGGCAGCCTGCAACCCGCTTACAGCGGCATCCGGCCAAAACTGTCCGGTCCCGGTGAGGCCAATGCCGACTTCGTCGTCCAGGACGTGGCGGTGCACGGCGTGGATAGCCTGGTCAATCTGTTCGGCATCGAAAGCCCCGGCCTGACCTCCTGCCTGACGATTGCCGACCATGTCGCGCAGTGCCTCGCGCCGAAGTTGTAGCGTGCGGCGCCACGCGCCATGATCTGCACTGTATCAAGGCGCATTGCGTGAACTTTCAGACGCAAGTCGCCTATGAGGCACATCGCGCACTTGCAGCCCGCTCCGCGCTCTGATTCCCTGCATTCTGGGCTGTCCTGATTCGCACTGCCCGGTTCAGAGTTTTCGCAGTGCGCCCGGGACAAGCTTCCAGCGACCACTCGGCGTATCCAGGGAGAACGGCAATGAACACCGCGACGAGGCCGGTAATCTCGGAGATGAGGCCCAAGATCACCGTCGTCGGGGTCGGCGGCGGCGGCGGCAACGCCGTCAACAACATGATCGCCGAAGGCCTGCAGGGTGCGGAATTCATCGTCGCCAACACCGATGCCCAGGCCCTTGCCATGTCGAAGGCAACGAGGCTGATCCAGTTGGGCGCTCATATCACGGAAGGTCTCGGCGCCGGGTCCCTGCCCGAGGTCGGCCGTGCCGCGGCCGTGGAATCCATCGACGAGATCATGGATCACCTTGCTGGAACGCACATGTGCTTCGTGACCGCCGGCATGGGAGGCGGAACCGGCACCGGTGCCGCGCCTGTTATAGCGCAGGCAGCGCGGGCAGCTGGAATACTGACCGTCGCAGTCGTTACCAAGCCATTTGTCTTCGAAGGCAGGCGCCGCATGTACGCTGCCGATGAGGGCATCGAGCGCCTGCGCGAAAGCGCCGATACCGTCATCGTCATTCCCAACCAGAACCTGTTCAGGATCGCCGACGCCAGAACCACGTTCGCCGACGCCTTCGCCATGGCCGACCGGGTCCTCTATGCGGGTGTCGGCTGCATCACCGATCTGATCGTCAAGGAAGGCCTGATCAATCTCGACTTCGCCGATGTGAAGTCGGTGATGCGCGACATGGGCCGCGCCATGATGGGGACCGGCGAGGCCGCCGGAGAAGGCCGCGCCAAGAAGGCGGCGGAAGCGGCAATCGCCAACCCGCTGCTCGACGAAGCTTCGATGATGGGCGCCAAAGGCGTCCTTGTCTCGATATCGGGCGGCATGGACATGACGCTGTTCGAGGTCGACGAAGCCGCTACCCGCATCCGCGAGGAGGTCGACAACGATGCCGACATCATCGTCGGCGCCATCTTCGACAAGGCACTCGCCGGAAAATTCAGGGTGTCGGTCGTGGCGACCGGCTTGCGGCGTGGCCTGGAGATTCCACTGCTTGCCGAACCGGAAGTTCGCATGAACTGAACGCGTATCGCTGCAACTCGCTCAGCCGACTGCCAGCCTCGCGTCACCAGGGCCGCGCGCCGTCGATGACTTCCATGGCGCGTACAGCAAAACAGCCGGCCAGCGGTGCCACATCCGCCGCATCGGCCGCAACCGCGCTGCCGGCCAGCACGCGGTCGGCGATGCCGACGAAGATCACGGCAAAGCGGAACATGGCAAACACCAGATGGAACCGCTGCAGCGGCGCCGTCGGCACGGCGTGGGCGAAGTAATGATCGAGGAATTCGCGCTGTGTCGGAATCCCGAGGGCTGCCTGATCAAGCCCGAGGATGCCGCCATATTCGTCCGATGAGGAATGCCAGGGCATCGAGCAGAAGCCGAGATCAGCAAGCGGATGGCCGAGGGTCGATAACTCCCAGTCGAGTATGCCGATGACCTCGGGCCGCTCGGGGTGAAAGATGAGATTGCCGAGACGGAAATCGCCATGCGCGATCGAAACGTGGCCATCATCTGGCGGAAGATGTCGCGGCAGCCATTCGGCGACGGCTTCGAGCGCGGCAATGCGCTCGCTCGGCGACTCCCGCAACTGTCTGGTCCAGCGCGCGATCTGTCGCTCAAAATAGTTCCCGGGACGGCCATAGTCGCCGAGCCCAACCTCTTCCGGCCGGACGGCGTGCAGCTTTGCCAGCGCCTCGGCCATGCCGAAATAGATGCCGCGCCGCTCGTCCGGCGTCAGTCCCGGCAACGCGCCATCGTGGAACACCCGGCCGTCGAGCCGCTGCATCAGATAGAACGGCGTGCCGAGCGGCTCGTCGCCGTCGTGATAGAGCACCGGCCGCGGCACCGGCACCTTTGTCGATGCTAGCGCCTCGATCACACGGTACTCGCGATCGACCGCATGAGCGCCGCGCAGGATCGGTCCCGGAGGTTTCTTGCGCAGAACCATGCGGCGGCCGCCATAGTCGACGAAATAGGTCGGGTTGGATTGGCCGCCGACGATCCGCTCAAGCGACATTTGGCCATCGCCAAAATGCGCTCTCAGAAGATCCTCCAGGCGTACTGGATCGAAATCCATCCTCATTGCCGGCTCAGCGGTTCCCGCCGCGACCTGTTTCGTCTTGTCTGCCGGCTTCGACATGCCAGCGCCAGAAGCCCGCACCTTCCTCGTTGAGAAAGCGGTTGAGCACCATCTTGTGGACCTCGTCGGCGCCGTCGACCAGGCGAGCCTGGCGGGCGTAGCGGTAGATCCATTCGAGTACAGTGTCTTTCGAATAGCCGCGGGCGCCGTTGATCTGGATCGCCACGTCGGCGGCGTCATGCAGCACGTTGGCGACCTGGATCTTGGCCATGGAGACCTCCTTGCGGGCAAAGCCGCCGCGATCGAGCTCCCAGGCCGCCTTCATCACCAGCAGCCGCCCGATCTCGATGCGCATGGCAAGGTCGCCGAGCATCAGCTGGATACTCTCACGGTCGGCCAAAAGCTGCCCGAAACCGCTACGCTCGGCGGCATAGGCGCGCGCGATTTCGATGCAGCGCTTGGCAACGCCAAGCCAGCGCATGCAATGGGTAAGCCGCGCCGGACCGAGCCGGACCTGTGTAACCATGAGGCCGCTGCCTTCGCCGGCAAGCACATCCTCGACCGGGACTTCAAGACCGTCGAATTCCAGCTCGCAATGGCCGCCATGTTCTTCCGGTCCCATGATCTCGATGCGCCGCAGGATCCGCCAGCCCGGCTGATCCTTGTGGAACAGCAAGGCCGAAAGGCCGTGACGCGGATCGTCCGAAGTGCGCGCTACGAGAATGAAGTGGCTCGCCTCTTGCGCGCCGGTGATAAACCATTTGCGGCCTTTGACGACATATCTGTCGCCACGCCGTTCGGCTCTGGTCATGATCATCGAGGGGTCGGAGCCGCCGCCCGGATGCGGCTCCGTCATTGCGAAAGCCGAACGCACCTTGCCCTCGACGATCGGCTTCAGCCATCTTTGCTTCTGCTCCGGCGTTCCCAATCGTTCCAGCACCATCATGTTGCCGTCGTCGGGGGCCGCGGAATTGAACACGACCGGACCGAAGATCGAGCGGTTCATCTCTTCATAGCAGACGGCCATATCCACCTTGGAAAGGCCGGCCCCGCCGGTCTCGGGTTTGAGCTGCAGGCACCACAGGCCGGCTGCTTTCGCCTTGCCCCGCAGCGTTTCAAGCAGCGGCAGCGCAATATTGCCATGGCCGTCATAGCAAGCCTTGTCAGCCTCGAGCGGCAGGATTTCGCGCTCGACGAAATCGGCGATCCGGCTGCGGAAGGCCTCGGTTCGGACGGAAATGTCGAAATTCATGGCGCTCACAAGGATGAAACGAGATGCCGCCATCGGCTCCGATGGTCGCGCCGGTAGTGTAACTGCCGTCGTTGAATGGGAGCAACAGCAGTTCGCCGGCCGTTCCTTGCGCACGTCAAAGCGCCGGTTCGATATGGATCGATGCCGGCGTGCTGCCGATGGCGGTCGAATTCCAGGATCAAAGAGTACTCAGGTTTCGTATGGCTAACGTCCGCGACAATGCTCAGATCAATTCGAGGACAGCGCAGCCATAGCCGTCCAGCGTCAACACTCCGGAGACAGGTCCTTCGCTATCGAGCAGGTTGCTGCCGAAGGGAACGCCGGTTACCGTAACGGGCGTGTCTTTGACGTTTTGCACGAACAGCAGCCGGCGTTCGTCATTCTCGCGCATCGTGACCTCGACGCCGTCCGGCAGATCCGGAACCAGAGGCTCCACATTCGCATCCACGAAAGTGCGCGTAGCGAGTTGAGCTGTCAGCTCCGGGGTTAGATAAGTGCCGACATAGAGCACACGGCCCTTGCCGACGGCGCGGGAGGTAATTGCAGGCGTTCCCGCCGCATAGCGGTTCGACCAAACCCCTACAATTTCGACTTCCGGTTCGACTGCGAGGTTCTCATAGAAATAACCGGCATCGAACTCGTGGTTTCCGACGGTAAAACGACGGATACGGCGGCTGGATTCGGCCGGTCTGTCGGGAGGAATGACGAGCCCGCCGGAGCGCGACATGGTATTGAACAGGCCATTGGCCCCAGGTGCCGCCAGCCGCCCGAAATCCTCGACGCGAACGCCGGTCAGCTTCGACAGCGACTGGCCCGGCGCTGTCTCGCGGATGACGTGGTTGTTTTCGTCGCGGGTTCCCGTGCGCGCGCCGATGATGACGGTACCGCCATTTTCGGCAAAGGCTTGCAGCCGCCCGGTCCAGCTGTCCTTCCAGATCACCCAATGCGGCACGTAGAACACCTTGAGCTTCGACAGATCGTCTTCCGGGTGGATGAAGCCGCAGGCGATGCCGCGGTCATAGCAATACTGATGCAGCAAGGTTGCGTCATCCTGCGGACTTGGCAGGCCGATGGGGAAGGTCTTGTGGGCTTCCTGATTGTCGAAGTCCGAGCCGGCGATGCCGACATCCATCCGCACATGGGTGCCCAGGATCTTGTCTTTAAGCGCCGTCATCTCGGTGGCGAACTGCCTGGCTTCGTCATAGCGGCGGCGAGCGACATCATCGTGATCGATGATGCCCATCCAGTATATCTCGGCGCCGAAATGCGCGGGGCGCCAGCGGAAGAACATGATCCCATCGGCGCCACGCGCAACCGACGACATCGCCATGCGTCGCATTTCGCCCGGCTCCGGCGTCAGCGTGCAGAAGCCCGGCTGGGCGCCAAAGCCCGACTGTTGTTCCGGCACTATGTAGTTGCCGGAAAATCCCCTGCAGATGTCGAGATGCAGCGCCTGGATCTTGGCGTGATTGCCGAGGCGAAAGAACTCGTCATAGAGGAACGGATAGATGTCGTAGCCGACGAAGTCGAGATCGGTGGAGAATTGGCCGCGAAAGTCGATGTCACGCAATCCGCCGAGATTGTGGAAGATGAACCAACCGGCATTCGCTTTTCTCAGGATCTCGACCTGGTCGTGCTGGAACCGTGCTGTCGAAAAGGCGAGAAAACGGTGGTAGTCCTGGAGGTGACCGGGACCGGGAAAGGACGGTGAGAATTCCAGCGGGAAGACAATTTCGCTGAAATCGCCGTAAGCCGTCGCCCAGAAGTCGCCACCCCAGGCGAAGTTCAGCCTGTCTATCGTCTGGTAGGTTTCCTGGAGATAAGCCTGGAATTCCTTCAATGCCGACGGCGAGTAGGATTCCGGCATGCTGGTGTTGAGTTCGTTGTCGGTCTGCCAGCCAATGACATTTGCGTTGTCGCGGTAGTGGTCCACCATCGCCCTGGTAATCTTGCGGCTATAGTCGCGAAACACCGGGCTGCTGGTGTCGGCATACTGGCGCGAGCCGTGGCCCATCGACCGGCCATTTCCATCAAGCCGCAGGATTTCCGGATGCTTTGCGGTCAGCCAGCGCGGCGGGGTGGCGGTCGGCGTGCACAGGATCGTGTTGACGCCGTGACGCGCGAGGCCCTCGATTGCCCGGTCGAACAGGTCGAAATCGAAGGTGCCTTCACGCGGTTCGAAAATGTGCCAGGCGAATTCGCCGAGGCGGGCGACGTTGAAGCCGGCCTCGGCCATGCGCCGGGCGTCGTTGTCCCAGTAACTCTCGTCCACATGTTCGGGGTAGTGCGGCGCGCCGACCAGAAAGCGGTCGGTCTGGATCGTGCGCCAGACCGACAGGGCGCGGCCTCTTGAAGTCTTGTTCACGAAGGATACTCCTGCAGATCAGTCGGTGATGGTGGATTTGCGGGCACTGATTGTCCGCTCATCGACAGAGGAAAAGAGATAGACGTCACGCGGCTCGACCTTGAAGCCGACGGTCGCATCGGCAGCGACGGCACTCGCATGGCCGATCTGGACGGTGACGTTGCCGCTGCCGCTTTCAGAACTGACGCATTGCAGCGGGCCGGCGTCGGCATAGAGGATGGTCTCGCGGCCGAGATGCTCGACCAGCCGCACCCGTGCGGCAAAACTCGCTGTCCCTTCCGCGGCCAAGCTGATGCTCTCCGGCCGAATCCCCATCGTCACCCTATCGCCGACCTGTACGGATGCCGCTTCCGTCAGTTCGACAGTCAAAGGAGAAAGACCGGCGGTCGACAGCGTGGCGGCGCCGCCGGAGACAGCGGCGACGGTCACTTCGAAAAAATTCATCCGGGGTGCGCCGAGGAAGCCCGCGACGAAAAGGTTGGCCGGATTGCGATAGAGTTCGAGCGGAGCGCCCACCTGCTCGACCGAGCCGCGATTGAGCACGACGATACGGCTCGCCATTGTCATCGCCTCGGTCTGGTCGTGCGTGACATAGACCATGGTGGCGCCGAGCCTGGCGTGCAGATCGGAAAGCTCGACGCGCATCTGCGTGCGCAGCGCTGCGTCGAGGTTGGACAATGGTTCGTCGAACAGGAACACGTCGGGCGAGCGGGTTATGGCACGGCCGATCGCCACACGCTGACGCTGGCCGCCGGAAAGCTGTTTCGGCCGCTTGTCGAGCTGGTCGGTAATGCGAAGGATCTTGGCGGCTCGCAGCACGGCGGCATCGATCTCGGCCTTGGGGCGATGCGCCATGCGCAGGCCGAAACCCATGTTCTCGGCGACGGTCATATGCGGGTAAAGCGCATAGGACTGGAAGACCATGGCAATGCCGCGCTCACCCGGCTCGGTGGTGGTGACATCACGGCCGTTGATCAGAATCTTACCGGTCGAGACGGTTTCAAGCCCGGCGATGATCTTCAACAGCGTTGACTTGCCACAGCCGGACGGCCCGACGGTGACAATGAACTCGCCCTGTTCGACGCTGAGATCGATGCCGCGCAGCGCGTGGTAGCTGCCATAATTCTTTTGTATCTGCCGGAGTTCAAGACTGGTCATGGAGCCCTGCTTGCGAAATCAGTTTCGGATCGGGTGGGCGACGCCTTGAAGCCATGGTCGCTCATCCCTTGACCGCTCCCATGGTGAGGCCGGTGATGAAGTGCTTCTGCATTAGGAAGAACATGGCAACCGGCGGCAAGCCACGACGATGGTGCCGGCCGAGATCAGGTTCCAGGCCGAAACCCATTCGCCGCGCAGGTTGGCCAGGCCAGCGGTTACCGGTTTGACGGTATCGCTGATGGTGAGCACGACCGCCCAGAAATAATCGTTCCAGATGAAGGTGAAGAGCAGGATCGCCAGCGCCGCAAGAGCCGGCCGCACCAGCGGCACCACGACATGTACCAATGTCTGAAACGGTGTCGCGCCCTCGGCCCTGGCGGCCTGAAACAGTTCTCCCGGCAACGCGGCGATGAAGTTGCGCATGAACAGTGTCGCAAACCCGGTCTGGAACGCGATGTGGAAGATGATCAGGGCCGCCATCGTGTCGTAGAGGTTGAGCCGCACCATGAGATCGCGCACCGGGATCATCATGATCTGGTGCGGCAGGAAGTTTCCGCCGACGAACAGGGCGAAGACGAGCATATTGCCGCGAAACCGGTAACGGGCGAGCACGAACCCAGCGAGCGTGCTCAAGATGAGAACGCCCATCACCGAGGGGATTGTGATCGTCAGGCTGTTGAGGAAGTAGCGGGCCATCGGCGTCTGGGTGAAGACCGCCGTGTAGTTGTCGACCAGGCCGAATTGGGTCGGCCAGCCCCACAGATTGCCGCCCATGACATCCTGCGTAGAGCGGAACGAGGTAAGAACGATGGCAAAGAGCGGCGCCAGCCAGACAATCAGGATGCCGACCACCAGCACGACATAGAGGCCACGCTGCCAAATAGCAGTTTCGGGAATCGGGCGGGGAAACATCAGCCGCCTCTTTCATCGGCGCGGATCATCCGCGTCAGGTACCAGGCGATGAAGACCGCCATGATCACGAACAGCACCGAGGCAATGGCCGCGCCATAGCCGAAGCGGTAGGAAAATATGGACTGCTCGAACATCTGATAGGCAAGCACCTCGGACGAACCGAAGGGGCCGCCGCTGGTCATCACCGAGACCATGTCGAAGGAACGCAGTGCGCCGACGACAATGACGGCGATGGCGATAAAGGTGACCTGCGTCAGCTGCGGCAACACGATGTGGCGCAGCATGTTCCAGCCCCTGGCGCCGTCGACCCGCCCGGCGCCGATCAGGTCCTCGCTGAGATTGTTGAGGCCGGCGAGATAGAGCACCATGCAGAAGGCGATCTGCGGCCACAACGCTGCGATCACGACGGCGAAGGTGACGAAATTTTCATCCGACAGCACTGCCGGGGCGGTCGCGCCGAAGGTGCGGAAGATCAGGGCGAGAAGTCCGAATTCCGGCGTATAGACCCAGGTGAAGACCACGCCGACGGCAACCGAAGCCAGCACCAGCGGAATGAAGAACAGCGATTTGAGCAGGCGCATGCCGCGGATTTTCTGGTTGACGAGCAGCGCGATGGCGAGGCCGAGCGGCGGCGCCAGCATGAACATCACCAGCCAGATCAGATTGTTCTTCAGCGAAACATAGAACTGCGGGTCGGCGAACAGTTCGCGGTAGTTGCCAAGGCCGATCCAGACCATCGGGCTGAATCCGTCCCATTCGTGCAGGCTGATCCATAGGCTCTCGACCGCAGAGGCCAGAATGACGACGGAAAACAGCACAGCGGCTGGCAGGATCAGAAGTGTCGGTGTCAGCCACCAGCGATGGCGGCGCCAAAGCTTCGTCATTTTGGGAGACCTCATTCACGGAATGCATCGGGGAGCAGAGCACGAACCCCGCTCCCCTCCGCTGGGAGGCGCTAGATCTTGAAGATCCGGCGACGGGTTCCCTCGAGACGCTGAAGAATGGCGTCCCGGCGCTCCGGCTTGGCCATGAATTCCTGGAAGCCGACCAGGCCGGCCTGGGCCATGTCGGGATCAGTATCGCGGTCGTAATATTGCGACGTGCCGGCCACCGTCTTCAGGCTTTCCACAGCCGCGTTGACCAGCGGGTCCTTGCTGGCCGGAAGGTCGTTGCGCGGCGGAACGTTGCCGCCGGGTTCCAGATAGGGGCCGAAATTTTCCGGCTGGTAGAAGAAGGCGAGGAACTCGCGAGCACCCGCCTTGTTCTTGGCGTTGGCCGGGATGTGGACCGAATTGACCGAGAATTCTTCGTAGCGGTCGAGGGCGCCGTCAATCTTCGGGAAAGGGGCGAATGTCAGCTGCTCGAGATCCTGCTCAGGGAAAGTAGCTTTCACGAAGGCACCGAGGTTCATCATGCCGGCCTTCTTCTGGGCGAGGAAGGCGCCGGCCTCCTGCCAGCCGAACGACGTCTGATCCGGGGTGAAGAAACCCTGCTTGATCAGCTCTTCCCAGTGGTCGAAAACAGGCGTCAGCGCCGGGTCGGTGTAAGCCATCTTGCCGTTCATCAAGGCAAAATGCTTGTCGAGACCGTTGATCCGCAGGTTCATCTGGTCGAACCATCCGGCCGCCGGCCAGAGTTCCTTGGTGCCGATGCTGACGGGAATAAGGCCGGCAGCCTTGGACTTCTGGCCGTAAGCAAGGAATTCGTCCCAGGTCGCCGGCACCGTCAGTCCGTGCTCGGCAAAGACGTCCTTGCGATAGAACATGCCCCACATCGTGCCGCCAGTCGGCAGGCCATACTGCTTGCCGTCGACAGTGACGGCACCGGTCGTGGCACCCAGCACGTCCTTGTACTTTTCCTTCTCGAACAGATCCGAGATGTCGTCGAACAGGCCGCGGGTGACGAAGGCGCGCATGCGGTTTCCGGAGAACCAGAAGCAGACATCCGGCGCGCCGGCGACAAGGTAGTTGCGGATCGCGGTCTTGTGGGCCTCGTGATCCATATTGTTGATCACAACCTTGGTGCCGGACTGCTTCTCGAAATCGGCCGCGATGCGCCGCAAGATCCGCAGGGCATCGGCATTGTTTTCGTCTGAAATGATGGTGACTTCGCTCGACTGGCTGAGTGCCGGCATCGGGAAGCCCGCGAGAGCTCCAGCAGAAATGCCCCCGGCTCCCTTCAGGAAATTGCGCCGCGTCGACGGCTTTTCAATCCACTTGAACGTCATTGTTACTCCTCCCGTGTTGTCAATTCTCTACTGGCACACCGGCCGGCGCGGTTGTTCTTCTCAACGGCACGGCTCACCTCCCGGGCAAGGGAATATGCTTGCCCGCTGCTTCAGAGCGCGGTGACATTGCTAACCGGATTAATTTCGCTGACCCCCGGTTCGGGTGTTGAACAGTCGGGCAAACTTACGCATATGTTTTCTCGAGAGGCAATAATTAATTTACAAAATTAAGAAAGCAGATCCGTGAAGCTCAAGGGTGACCCGAGCACGACTCGGGCGATGAACCGCAGACTGATCCTCAATCTCTTGCGGCAGCAAGGAGCGCGCAGCCGGGCCGACATAGCGTCAGTTACCGGCCTTAGTCCGGCAGCGGTCACCTTCGTCGTGGCCGACCTCATCGAGGATGGCCTGCTGATCGAAGGCAAGACAGTCGTGGGCTCGGCTGGGCGCCGCCCTATCCCGGTGGATATCAACTATGCCAACGGCCTTGCCATAGGTTTCAAGCTGATGGTCGGATCGGTCGAATGCGTGGTCACCGATCTTGCGACCAATCCGCTGGGGTCTCTGCGCGTCAAGCTCTCGGACAGCGATCCCGACCATATCATAGCGACCTTGGCCAAGGCGGTACCGGAGCTGATTTCCATTGTCGATCGGCCCGCTGCCAAGCTTGCCGGGATCGGCGTTTCAATGCCTGGCGTCATAGACAACCAGAAGGCTGTATGTATCCGCAGCAATCGCTACAACTGGGACAACGTTCCCCTTGGCCCGATGCTGGCCGAACTGGTAGACGTCCCCGTGTGGCTTGAGGACGACACCAATGCCTATGCCATTGCCCAGCAACTCTTCGGCCTCGGACGCCAGCACCGCAATATGGCTGTGCTGGCGATCGGCGTCGGAATCGGCTGCGCGCTCGTCTTCGATGGCAAACTCTATCGCGGCGCGAACGGTGCCGCCGGCAAGTTCGGCCACAGCTCTTATGAGGAGAACGGCCGCCTTTGCGAGTGCGGAAAACGCGGCTGCCTGATGGCCTATTACGCCGAGCCGGCGGTCCTGCGCACCTGGCGCGAAGCCACAGGCCACGACGAAGCGCATTGCAAAGCCACCCTTATGGCAGCCTTGGCAGACCGCGAACCGCGAGCCGTCGCCATTCTCGAAGAAGCCGGACATGGCATCGGCCGGCATCTCGCCAACCTTGTCAACATCACCGACCCGGAGGTCATTGTCGTCGGCGGTGAAGCCGTGTCGTTTGGCGATGCGCTGTTTGGCCCAATGCGGCTGACGCTTGGGAAAAATACCTTTCGCGCGGCACCACCAATGCTGCTGGACTGGGAGGACAATTCCTGGGCAAGGGGAGCGGCTGCTCTCGTAACGCAGAAGCTCTTTGATTTCGAAACATCTGCCGGCAACGCCGCTCCGCTTTCAAAGCCGGCCCTATGGTCGGCATAGGTGAGTGAAACAGACAGCCCTGCGCCTCAGGCCGCCCGAACGCTGCGCGCTCCACGCGCCCAGGCCGGCAGCCAATCGCCATGCGCAACCAGCAAATCATCGACCAGCGACCATATCTGGTCGAGGTCGAGCTCGGCCGCCGTGTGCGGGTCCATCATCGCCGCGTGGTAGATGTGCTCGCGGTTCTCGGTCATCAGCGCCTGGACCGTCAGCTCCTGGACGTTGATATTGGTGCGGATCAGCGCGGTGAGCTGCACCGGCAGGTCGCCAAAGAACGTGGGTTGAATGCCGGAGGCGTCGACGAGGCATGGCACCTCGGCCGCGCAATTATACGGCAATGACGTGATGCAGCCATTGTTGCGGACGTTGCCGTAGATCACCGACGGCTCACCGGTCCAGACCGAGTTCATGATCGAGGACGCATATTCCTTCGACTGCTCCACTTCGATCTTGTCAGCCGAGCGATAGGCTTCCGCTTGCCCCTTCCAGCGTTCGATCTGCTCGATGCAGCGCTTCGGGTATTCGTCGAGCGGAATACCGAATTTCTCGATCAGATCCTCGCGCCCGTCCTTGATGAAATAGGGCGTGTATTCCGCGAAATGTTCGGAGCTCTCGGTGACGAAGTAACCGAGGCGCTTCAGCATTTCGTAGCGCACCTTGTTCGGGCAGCGCGGGTTCCATCCAGGCTTCGGCGCCCGCCCTTCGCTGTAGGCGCGCAGCAGATCCGGATAGAGATTGCGGTAGGAGCCGTCCGGCTGGCGATGCTCGAACTTCAGGTAGAAGGCCATGTGATTGATGCCGGCCGAGCGGTAGCGAATCTCCTCGTAGGGAATGTCGAGATCATGCGCCAGTTCCATCGCCGTGCCTTGCACCGAATGGCAGAGGCCGACCTGCTTGATGTCAGGGTATTTCTCCGCGATCGCCCAGGTGTTGATCGCCATCGGGTTGACATATTGCAGCATGATCGCCTGCGGGCAGACCGCGAGCATGTCCTCGCAGATCTTCCAGAGATGCGGCACGGTTCTCAACCCTCGCATGATGCCGCCGACACCGAGCGTATCGGCGATGGTCTGGCGCAGCCCGTATTTCTTCGGAACTTCGAAATCAGTTACCGTGCAGGGCTCGTAGCCGCCGATCTGGAAGGCGACGACGACGAAATCGGCGCCCGCCAGCGCCTTGCGCTGGTCCGAATAGGTTTCGGCTTTGGCCTTTACGCCAAGCGTCGAGATCAGCTTGCCGACGACGATTGCGCTTTCCTCGAGCCGTTGCGGATTGATGTCCATCAGCGCGATCGTCGAGCCGGATAAAGCCGGACGCTGCAATATGTCGCCGACGATGTTCCTCATGAACACCGTCGAGCCAGCTCCGATGAAAGCGACCTTGGGATTTCTTGCCACAACAACCTCCGGCATAAGCAATTAGGCTACCTCGAAAGCGGCTTTGACCAGCCGTTCGGTGTAAGCGGTCTTGGGATGGGACAGGACTTCGTCGACCGGCCCCTCTTCGACGATCTTGCCGTGCTGCATGACGATGACGCGGTGGCACAGCGCCCGCACGACCTTGAGGTCGTGCGAGATGAAGATATAGCTCAGGCCCCGTTCGCGCTGCAGCTTGCGCAGCAATTCGATGATCTGCGCCTGGACCGAGAGATCCAGCGCCGATGTCGGCTCGTCGAGTACGATGAATTCCGGTTCGAGCGCGACGGCGCGGGCAATCGCAATACGCTGGCGCTGGCCGCCGGAAAACTCGTGCGGGAAACGCGAGAGGATATCGCCGGGCATGCCGGCGCTGATCAGCGCCTCGCGCACCCGCTCGATCCGATCGTTCCTGGTGGCGCCCATGCGGTTGACGACCAGCCCTTCCTCGATGATCTGGCCGATCGTCATGCGCGGGTTGAGCGACGAGAACGGATCCTGGAAAACGACCTGCATGCGCGACCGCAACGGCCGCATCTGCGCCCGCGAACAGCCATGGATCGGCCGGCCATCGAAATAGATCTCGCCGCTATCCGTGGTGTTGAGCCTGAGCAACGCCTCGCCGAAGGTGGTCTTGCCCGATCCGGATTCGCCAACGAGACCCAGCGTCTCGTGCCGCCGAAGGGTCAGGCTGAGGCTGTCGACGGCGACGAGTTCGCGCAGGTCCGGCCTCATGAACGTGCCATGCCGCAGCATGAAGGAGACGCGCACATTCCTAGCTTCAAGAATAACGTCGGCGCCTTCCGGCAACGGATTTGCCTGGCCGCGCGGCTCGGAGGCAAGCAGGTGACAGGTGTAGGGATGCTGTGGATTGGCGAACAGCTTCTCCGTCACATTGTGCTCGCGCATCTCCCCATGCTGCATGACGTAGACATAGTCGGAGAACTGCCGCACCACGGTCAGGTCGTGCGTGATCAGGATCACCGCCATGCGCAGTTTCTTCTGCAGGTTTCGGATGAGATTGAGGATCTGCGCCTGAACCGTGACGTCGAGCGCCGTCGTCGGCTCATCGGCGATCAGCACATCGGGATCGTTGGCCAGCGCCATGGCGATCATCACACGCTGGCGTTGGCCGCCGGAAAGCTGGTGCGGGTATTGTTTCAGCCGCGCATGGGGCTCAGGAATCTGTACCTGCTGCAGCAGCTCGAGCGCTCTTGCTTCGGCCTGCCTGCGGCTCATCTTGCGATGCACCCGTATCGCCTCGACGATCTGGCTGCCGATCGTGTAGATCGGGTTAAGCGAACTCATCGGCTCCTGAAAGATCATCGAGATGCGGTCGCCGCGCAGTTTGCGCCGCGCACGCTCGGAAAATTTCAGGATGTTGGCCCCGTTGTATTCGACAGTCGATTTCGGTGACACGACTGCGCGCTTCGACAACAGTCCCATGACGGTGCGCGCCGTCACCGACTTGCCCGATCCCGACTCGCCGACAATGGCGATCGTCTCGCCGCGATAGAGCTGGAAGGAGATGTCCTTGACGGCTTCGATCATGCCGTGTTCGACCTTGAAATCGACGGCGATGTTGCGGGCATCGATGACCGGGTTTTCCGAACGGCCGTCATGGTCGAGCCGGACAGGCGGTGCGAAGGATTTGACGAGCGCGTGTTGCATCATGTCATGCTCAATAAGGATCGACCGCATCGCGCAGTCCATCGCCAAGCGCGTTGAACGCGAAGACGGTGACAAGCACGAAGCCGACCGGCGAAAGGATCCAGGGATAAGTGCCGATGACCGAATAGGTCGCGGTGTCTTGCAGCATCAGGCCCCAGGAGATCAGCGGCGGCTTCACCGCGAAGCCGAGAAAACCGAGGAAGGATTCGAGCAGGACGACGCTGGGGATTGCCAACGTGACCGCAACGATGACGTGGCTCATCACGTTTGGAAAAATATGCTGCATGATGATGCGGCCATCTGTGGCGCCGACCGCCATCGCCGCACGAACGTAGTCGATCCGCGCCAGTGCCAGGGTCTTGCCACGCACTTCGCGCGACATCTGCGCCCAGCCGAGTGCCGACATGACGACGATCACGAAGGCCAGGAAGACATTCGTCGGCGCCGTCACCGGAACCAGCGAGGTCAGCGCCAGATAAAGCGGCAATTGCGGAAACGCGAGCACCAGTTCGACGAAGCGCTGGACCCAGACGTCGAATGTGCCGCCGAAATAGCCCGACACCATGCCGACCGTCGTGCCGATCACGGTGACGATGAAGACCACGGTCAATGCGATCATCAACGAGATGCGCGAACCATAGATCGCACGAGCCAGCACATCGCGACCGAATTTGTCGGTGCCAAGGAAGTGCACCGGCTGGCCGTCGGTCGAGCCGAAGAAGTGCCGGTTCGCGGGAAGCAGGCCGAGCAGTCTGTACTCCGCTCCCTTGACGAAGAAGCCGAGCAGCCGCGGATGGTCGTAGTCCGGCCCGACGACGGGTTGGAAGGTAACCGGGTCGAGGTCTTCCGAATCCGCCAGGGCATAGACGCGTGGCTGGAAGACGAAGTTGCCGTCCTTGTCATGGAAGCTCATCACCTGCGGCGGGGCGAAGCCGACATCGGTCACCTTGGGATCCATCGGTGCGAAGAAGTCGGCAAACACCGCCAGCAGCACCAGAAACGCGACCAGGATGAGCCCGGCCATGCCGGTCCAGGACCGTTTCAGGCGGCGCCAGACGAGTGCGATGTAACTCTCATTGCCGCGCGGCTTGATCTTGGCCGGTTCCTCGGCAAGTGGCGGCAGCGAGGACTCGAAAGCAAGCATCTCAGGACCCTGCATATTGGCGCACACGCGGATCGAGCATGACGAGCAGCATGTCGGCGATGATGTTGCCGACGATCAGCGTCGCCGACAGCACCATCATGAATGTCGCCGTGACATAGACGTCGCCGACCGCCATCGAGCCAACGATCGCCGGGCCGACGGTCGGCAGGGCAAAGATGATCGCGGTCTCGATCTCGCCGGTCAGCATATAGGGCAGCACCACGCCCTGATACATGACCAGCGGATGCAGCGCATTGGGCACCGCATGGCGCATCACGACCGCACCGCCGCTGAGGCCCTTGGCGCGAGCGGTTTCGACATATTGCGCGTTCAGCGTGTCGAGCAGATTGCCGCGCATCACCCGCATGTTGTAGGCGAGCCCGCCGAAGGTGGCGATGGCGACAACCGGCCAGACATGCCGGACGAGATCGACGAACTTCGCCCAGGACCACGGCGCCCCGCCAAATTGCGGCGAAAAGAAGCTGCCGATCTCGGAGACGTTGAATTGGAAGACCAGCAAATAAACGATGATCAGCGCCATCAGGAAGCGCGGCACCGTCATGCCGAGGAAGGAAATCGCTGACAGCGTACTGTCGATCCAGCTGTACTGCCTGGTCGCCGCCCATATGCCGAAGGTGATACCGAGGACCGAGGCCAGCAGATGGCACACCAGCGCCAGGAGCAGCGTGCGCGGCAGCCGCTCGCCCACCACATCGGCCACCGGCTTATTGTAATAGAGGCTGTAGCCGAAATCGCCGCGGGTGATGATGCCGCCGATCCAGTTGAAATACTGGACGGGCAGCGGCTTATCGAGACCATGTTCTATCCGATAGGCCTTGGCCTGCGCGTCGGCCTCGGCGAATGAGGCCCCGCCCTGATTGATCAACTGCGAGCGGATGTAGTCGGCATAGTCGCCCGGCGGCGCCTGGATGATGGCGAAGGTGACCAGGCTCAGAATGGCGAGGACCGGGATCGCCGACGCTATGCGCGTGAGCAGGAATCGCAACATCGGTCGGTCCGCTTCCTTGTCTGGCCGGTCGCTCTCTTTGATCATACGGAGGTTTGCTTTGTGCGGGGGCCCCAAGGGGCGCGGCCGGAGTTCTCAGTCAGGGGAGGTAAACCTAGTTCATCGGGCCCTTGTCTCCGGGCTTGCCGGGAAGCTCTTCGGGGAACAGCTCGTACTTGGCCTGCTTGTCGGCAGCGACAAAGACCCGCTCGCGGACGATCGAATCCTCGGCCCAGTTGAACATGAAGATCGGCGTGCCCTGCGGGATGTTGGAGAAGCGTTTGTTGATGATCAGCGCGCCGGGATATTCCGTCAGGCCGACATTGTAGACGTGCTCGGTCGAGATCTTCTGGAACTCTCTCATCAGGCTGGCGCGCTCGTCATTGTCCGCGGACGAGACAAATTTGTTGACGATGTCGACGAGGTCCTTCTCGAAAGGCATCATATCGACCTCGCCGTTTTCCGGCGCACGATGGTCCCAGCTGGTTCGTGGACCGACCGGGGCCAGTTGATCGGTATTCTGGACGACGGAAGTCAGCTCCTGATCGTTGCGCCGTACCAGCCAGTCGAAGCGGCCGGAGTATTGCGAGGCATCGCGCTGGGTGCCGTTGAGTCCGTTCAGCACGATCCGCAGCCCTAGCTTTTCCATCTGGGCGACTATACCTTCGGCAAGGCTCTTGTCGGTGGTGTAGTCGTTGTTGACGAGCATCACGATCTCGACATTTTTGCCGCCGGCGGTACCTGCAGGAAAATTGACGAAGCCGTCGCCGTCCGTGTCCTTCAGGCCTGCCTTGGCGAGTTCCGCCTTGGCGCCTTCGAGATCGAAGGGGTAGTAGACCGTCGACTTCCGGTCGTAGAAGCTCGTGCCCGAGGATAAGCCGCCCGGATAGATGGCAGTGAACGGACCCTTGACCAGCGAGTCGCCGAGCGCCTTGCGGTTGAGCGCCATGGTGACGCCCTTGCGGAAGTCCTCGTTGCGGTTCAGCTCGCGTATCGCCTGTCCGCGCTCGTCGGGGTTGCCCCAGCCATTGGCTGAGAAATTCATGCGCAGATTATAGCCGATCAGCCGCGCGCCGAACGCAAGCCGTGCCGGTGCGTCCTTTTGCGCCGCGCGCTTCAGCGAGGCGACGAAGTTCTCCGGCTGCTCCAGATTGGAGAAGTCGCCGGCTCCCGCGACGGCCTGAACGTCGCGGTCGGCCCAGGTCGACAATTTGTAGTGCAGTTCATTGAGATACGGCAGCTGGTTGCCCTTCTCGTCGACCTTCCAATAGTACGGATTGCGACGCATGACGATGATGTCGTCGGGGCGGTATGCCACCGGCACCCAGGCACCCATCACCGGCATGTTCATATATTCCGGCGGGAACGCGTTCTTGAACTGCTCGTAGGTGTTCTTCGAATATTTCGGATGCTGTGGCTTGAGGATGTGCGACGGGCCCGGACAGAAGGTGCCGTAAGCCATGGCGTAAAGATATTGTTTCGGAAAGGCGTCCTTGAACGTCCACTCGACGGTGTAGTCGTCGATTTTCTTCAACGTCGTGCCGACGCCGAAGGTCTCCTGCGTCGCGCCGTTCAGCGGCGACACATTGGGGTCGATCACCTCGTCGTCCCAGTAGAACATCACATCGTCGGCGTTGAACGGAACGCCGTCCGACCATTTCGCGCCCTCGACCAGATGCATCGTCAGCGCGTGGCCGTCCTTGGACCAGTCCCAGCTCCTGGCGAGGTTCGGCAGCGGCTCCGTGTCCTTGGCCTCGACCTGGAACAGCGGCGCCGTGCGCGTCAGGCATTCGGAAAGGCCGATGTCGATGCCGCCCCAGCCTTGCGTCTGGCCGGCGCCATAGTTCCAACCCTCCGGCCGGCCGCCGATGACATGACGCATCGTATCGCCGTAAACGCCGATGCCATCCGGCATATTGCCGGTCTTGAAGACCAGCGGCTCCTTAGGCAAACGGTCCTTGACCGGCGGCAGCTTGCCCGCCTTGACGTATTTCTCGGTGACCCAATCCGGTTCGTGATATTCCGGCAGTGCCTTGAATTCCAGGATGGAGTCGCGCGCGACGTATTTGATCTTTCCCTCGGCGGGGAATTGCGCGGGCACCGGCGGCACGGTCGGCTCGGATGCATACGCGTTCAGCGCCGAGGCCGAGACGCTAAGCGCCAGCCCGGCGAGAATGCCAATGTTTCGAAAATTCCTCATCGTCTCTCCTCCCTGTTGTTCAGGAGCGCGTTGACGCCGCTCCATTTCTCCTCGAACGAATGTACAGACGGGTGCGGAAAATCCTCCCGAAAGCTCGCCGCGATCCGTCCTGGCGAAATTCAGACGGCCTGCTTGAGAGCCGTTTTTTCCGCACGCAATTCCTCGATCGAACGGACGTCGCGCCTTGCCGCACCGGCCCATTCGCGGGTCTTGATCCTGGATTTCGAAAGCCGTTCCTTCGCGGCCGGCACCGCATCGGCATATTGCGGCAGCCAGCGAGCCTGGGCGACGACCATTTCGTCCACCATCTGCCAAACCTCTTCCGGCGTCGAAACCGCGCCGACCAGCGGGTCGTGCAGGACCGCGAGCTTCAGCAGGTCGATATCGCCGGAGATCGCCGCATGAACCGACATGCGCTGGACGTTGATGGAGGAAATGCAAGTGGCGGCGCAGGCCTCCGGCAGCGTGATGCCGGAGGCCATGTTGATACCGAAGCGGTCGACGAAGCCGGGCGACTCGACGATCGCGTCCTGCGGCAGGTTGGTGATGATGCCGTTGTTCTTGACGTTGAAATGGCCGCGATAAACGCGGTTCGTCTCCAGCGCCTCGAGAATGTGGCTGGCATGCTCGTTGGAGCGCTTGGCGGGGTCGATCGGCCTCGCGGCGGACTCCAGAAATTGCGGGAATTCTGTTTCGAACCAGTTGCGCGTTTCGGTCGAATAGCGAAGGTAGCCGCCGGTCTCGCCGTGGATCCAGTCGGACATGTCGATCCAGCGGGTGATTTCGTCCGGCCGCTTGCGATACCAGGGCAGGTATTCGGAAAGATGGCCGTTGCTTTCGGTCGAATAGACGCCGAAGCGCTTCAGGACATCGATGCGCAGCTTTTCCTGCTGCGAATAGACCGGATGCGCCTCGAAGGCGGCAACCAGCTCGTCCTTACCGATCTTGCGGCCGTTGAGACGCAGGTCGATGAACCAGGTCTGGTGATTGATGCCGGAGCAGACGTAGTCGAGCTCGGTGCGCGACTTGGCGCCGAGCACTTCGGCGATCTGGTCGGCGCCATGCTGGACGCCGTGGCAGAGGCCGACGGTATCGACCCTGCCATATTCGATCGCCGCCCAGGTGTTCATAGCCATCGGATTGGCGTAGTTCAGGAATTTCGCCCCAGGCTCGGCGACTTCGAGAATATCCTTGCAGAAATCGAGGATTACCGGAATGTTGCGCTGGCCATAGAGGATGCCGCCGGCGCAGATCGTGTCGCCGACGCACTGGTCGATGCCATACTTCAAGGGAATTCGGATGTCGTCCGCATAGGCTTCGAGACCGCCGACGCGAACGCAGCTGATGATGTAGCGGGCGCCCTCGAGGGCAGCACGGCGGTCTGTCGTTGCCGTAACCTTGGTCGGCAGCCTGTTGAATTCGACGACCCTGTCGAGGATCGACTTGATCATCTGGAGGTTGCGCTCGCTGAGATCGGTCAATGCGAATTCGACATCCCTGAATTCAGGAACGCACAAAATGTCGGTGAAGAGCTTCTTGGTGAACCCGACGCTTCCCGCACCGATGATAGCGATCTTGAAACTCATCAGCCTCACCTCGACCTGATCGAACGCTAGGGCAAAGGCGGCGAAAAGAGGCCTGGCCCGCCTGCCACGCTATGCAGGCTGGAATCCAGCACTTCCTCCCATCCGCTCTTTGACCGCGGTTTCTTTTGCTTTTCTCGAGGGATTATGCGCCTTATTCGGCACGCGACCAGAGAAGGATTATGCTTTTAGGGGTAATTTTGTGCTGCGGAACTTGATCGACATCGGGCCGGCGGGCAGGACGGTATCGCTGCCGCGCGGGCGCCAGCGCCTACACACCATGCCGACAAGCACCGGCTATGAAGTGCGCGAGAACGAGGTCTACGACTGGGATGGGCGCAAGCGCGGCCTGACGCCGTTTACCGTGCTCCAGCATACGATCAGCGGCACTGGCCGATTGCGCTACGAGAACCGGAACTACCGCCTGCAAAAGGGCGACACTTTGCTGGTTCTCGTGCCGCACAACCACCGTTACTGGCTGGCCAAGGGCGAACGCTGGGAGTTCTTCTGGATATCGATGAACGGCGAGGAGGCACTGCGCATCCACAAGTCGATCCTTGCCGCCGTCGGTCCGGTGCTGCGGCTGCAGCCCTCGACGATCGATCATCTGGCTGATTGCAGTGTGCGCCTGATCACGGGCGCGGTCTCGCCGGGAGCCGCCTCGGCCGTCGCCTATGAAGCAGCCATGGCGCTCTACGACGATGTCTTCGGCTCGCATGCCGTCACCGACGACAAGAGCGCCATGCAGCCGGTCATCGATCACATCAGGGCCAATCTCGACAGGCCGCTCCGCGTTGCCGATCTCGCTGAGATCAGCGGCCTGAGCCGCGCGCATTTCTCGCGCTGCTTCGCCGAGAGTGAAGGTCTTCCGCCCGCCGAATTCGTGCTGCAGCAGCGACTGCAGCGCGCGGCGAAGTTGCTGACGAAGGCCGATTTCCTGCCGGTCAAGGAAGTCGCCATCATGTGCGGCTTTGAGGATGCCAATTATTTTTCGAAGGTCTTCCGCCGCCTCTACGGCATCAACCCGACGCAGTTCCGCACCAACGGGATGTATGCCAGCCTTGGAACCGCCCGATAGCCCGATAGATTGCACCGCGCTTGGCATCGGGTGCGGGAACGCTTTTGCTTCCCCTCGGTTTAGGACAAGAGAGCCTGCTCGCCGCTCCCGCACCCCCGCTCCGGCGGAGATCAGGCCACAAATGTTAGGGGAGTGATCGATGAACAACCCCGATCCGAACAACCCGAATCCACTGCCGGACAATCCCAATCCGGAGCCGGCCCGGCCGCCTGCCCCGCCGGAGACTCCGCCGGGAGAACCTCCAGGCGTACCCCCGCCCTCGCCGGATCCAATTCCGACGCCGGACCAGGAGCCGATCGGAGTTCCTCCCGGCACGCCTTCCGAAATTCCTTCGGAACCGACCTTTCCCGGGCCGACCGCCTGAAGGGCGGTCGGGTGGAGGATGGCAAGGGTGATTTCGGCGAAGCGCTCGAAACGGGTCTTGCCATGGAACGTTTTGCGCTGGCGCTCATTCACCCTTCCATCATGGAACCGGCGGCGGGCCCTGCAACCAAGGGAGGTTAAAATGAAAGTTGGCAACTGCATGACAAAGGACGTCGAGATCGCCAGTCCGCAGCAAACCCTGCGCGATGCGGCAGAAATGATGGGTCGCCTCGACGCCGGCGCAATGCCGGTGGGCGAGAACGATCGGCTTGTCGGCATGGTAACCGATCGCGACATCGCAATCCGCGGCGTCGCCCAAGGCAAGACACCTGACGCCAAGGTACGGGAAGTGATGAGCACCGAGGTCAGGTATTGCTTCGAAGACGAAGACGCGGAGGATGTTCTGCGCAACATGGCTGACCTGAAAGTGCGCCGCTTGCCGGTGCTGAACCGCGACAAGCGCCTGGTCGGCATCGTTTCGCTGGGCGACCTCGCCACCAACAGCGAGACGGCGACAGCAGGTGAAGCGCTGAGCGGCATCTCGCAACCCGGCGGCGAGCATTCGCAAACGATACACTGACGGCGCACCACCGGCCGGCCTTTGCTACGACCGAACCGCCGGCTGGATAGACGCCGGCCTGCCGGCGAAACTGTTCAGAGCGAACTGGACTGCAACCCGACGAGGAGCAAGCCATGATTACGATGAAGGCCGTCCGTATCCACGATTTTGGTGGACCGGAGGTTCTTTCGCTGGACGCGGTTCCGTTGCCTCAGCCGCATGACGACGAGGTCACGCTCAAGGTCTACGCGGCAAGCGTCAATCCCGTCGACTACAAGGTTCGCGAGGGCTCTTCGGGCGCGGATCTGCCCGTCACGCTCGGCCGCGACGTATCCGGCGTGGTGGAACTGTGCGGCACGCGGGCCCATACGCTGAAGAAGGGCGATCCGCTATATGCCATGCTCGGCAACGACCGCGGCGGCAACGCCGAATATGTCGTCGTCAAGGCAACGGAGGCGGCGGCGAAGCCGCAACGCTTAAGCCACGCCGAAGCCGCCGCCGTGCCACTTGCGGGCCTTACCGCGTGGCAAGGCCTTTTCGATCACGGCGGCCTCAAATCCGGGCAGCGGGTCCTTATCCATGGCGGCGCCGGCGGCGTCGGTCATCTGGCGGTGCAGTTCGCAAAGGCCGCGGGCGCGTTTGTCGCGACGACCGTGTCCGCGCAGGATTTCGATTTCGTCCGCGCGCTTGGCGCCGACCAGGCGGTCGATTACAAGAACCAGCGCTTCGAGGAGCTTGTCGAGGACGTCGACCTCGTCTTCGACCTGGTAGCGGGTGAAACACAGGACCGCTCGTGGGACGTGCTCAAGCCCGGCGGGACGCTCGTCTCAACGCTTTCCGAACCGTCGGCGGAGAAGGCCCGCCTGCATCGGGCTCGCGGCGTTTCCTATTTGACCAAGCCGAACGCGGCGCAGCTTGCCGAGATCAGCCGCCTCATCGACGCCGGGAAGGTCAGGCCATTCGTGCAGGCAATCTATCCTCTTGAGGAAGTCGCCAGGGCCGAGGAACAGCTCGAGAAGCAGCACACGCGCGGCAAGATTGTGCTTCAGGTAGCTGCCTGAGCACCCGCCGAACAACAGGCCGCAGGGCAGTTTGCGGAGTGCTCGGACACAGGCCGTTTTCTGCTATCCAGAAGCCCGGCGGCCGAGAGATTGACACAGGACGGCCCGCCGGGCCTGGCCGGCCTAGACAGGTGCCGGCTGAAGCAGCATGCGCCGGGTTTGCCGGGATGCGCAAATCAAACAAATCAAGGAGATGCAACGGATCGTGAGGCACGTCGCGACGACACCGTCGCACGGCCGACGTCAGTTAACTGCGAAGCGAAGCACACAGCGTTTACCGACAGGCGAGCCAGGTTCCTACCGGCCGCAAGCCGCAAAAACCGCTTCAAACTGTCGGAAACCGGCGATAGGTTCGAACCATGTCTCAATCCGCCAATCCGATCTCCATTGCCCGTCGCGATCAGATGTTTCCAGTGCTGGCTGAGGCGGACCTGGACCGCATGGGCCGTTTCGGCGAAGCCGTGTCCTATGCTGC
Source organism: Mesorhizobium sp. M0296 (assembly GCF_040321675.1). NCBI lineage: Bacteria > Pseudomonadati > Pseudomonadota > Alphaproteobacteria > Hyphomicrobiales > Phyllobacteriaceae > Mesorhizobium > Mesorhizobium sp. M0296. The sequence continues at coordinate 134,717 of NZ_JAMYRZ010000007.1, read as the reverse complement.
AGGCGAACAGATCGTCAAAGCTGGCGAGCTGGCGCCCGGTCTGATCGTGGTCCTGTCCGGCAAGGTGGATATCATCCAGGGCGGCAGCTTCGGCCGGCGCGAAACCATCGTCACGCATCGTGCGGGCAATTTCGTCGGCGAGTTGGCGCAGCTTTCAGCCCGGCCCTCACTGGTGGATGTGGAGACGGTCGAGCCGGTCGAGGCGCTCGTCATCCCCTCGCAAAGGCTGAGGCACCTGATGGTGCAGGAAGCAAACCTCGGCGAGCGCATCATGCGGGCGCTGATCCTGCGCCGTGTCGGCCTGCTCGAGAGCGGCACAGCCGGCCCGATCATTGTCGGACCGGTCGACAGCGGCGACGTTTTGAGGCTGCAAGGTTTTCTGGCTCGCAGCGGTCAGCCGCATCGCGTTCTCGATTCGGCTGCCGATCCCTGCGCGAGGACCCTGATCGAACGCTTCCATGTCGATATCCACCATTTGCCGATCGTGCTCTGTCCGAACGGCAAGCTGCTGCTCAATCCCGGAGAGAACGAGCTTGCCCGCTGCATCGGCCTGGTGAGGCCGATCGACGCCGGCAAGCTGTACGACGCGGTCATTGTCGGCGCCGGACCGGCCGGCCTCGCGGCGGCCGTCTATGCGGCTTCCGAAGGGTTGTCGACGATCGTGCTCGATTGCCGTGCCTTTGGCGGACAAGCGGGCGCCTCCTCGCGCATCGAGAACTATCTCGGTTTCCCGACCGGCATTTCGGGAATGGCGCTGATGGCGCGCGCTTACAACCAGGCGCAGAAATTCGGCGTCGAGATGGTGATACCGGACGAGGCGAAGCTGCTGGGCAGCGCAAGCGACACGTCCGGTGCCCACTACACGCTCGCCGTCGGCGGCGGAGAGACCGTGCGGGCACGGTCGGTGGTGATCGCCAGCGGAGCGCGCTATCGCCGCCTCGACATGGCAAACCTGGCGCAATTCGAGGGAACCTCCGTGCATTACTGGGCTTCGCCGATCGAAGCGCGGCTTTGCGCCGGGCAAGAGGTAGCCCTGGTCGGCGCCGGCAATTCGGCTGGTCAGGCTGCCGTCTACCTGGCGGCGCATGTGAAGAAGGTATGGCTGCTGGCGCGCGGCAGCAGCCTCGATGCGAGCATGTCGCGCTATCTGGTGGAGCGCGTCAGGGCACAGCCGAACATCGAAGTGCTGGCTGAGACGCAGATTGCGGCACTGGAAGGCGACGACGGCAATCTTGGCAAAGTGCGCTGGCGCAACCGCGACACCGAGACAGCACGTCCGATCCGCCACCTCTTCCTGTTCATCCGCGCCGATCCGAACACCGACTGGCTGGCGCAATGCGGCGTGGCGTTGGACGCGAAGGGCTTCGTTCGCACCGGATCTGACATTGGCCAGGAACGTGGTGCACTGGAGACGAACCGCGGCGGGGTGTTCGCCATCGGCGACGTGCGCTCCGGCTCGATCAAGCGCGTCGCCGCTGCCGTCGGCGAAGGCGCCCAGGTGGTTGCAGCGCTGCATGCATATCTCGCGCGAAACGGCAGCCTCGCCGTGGCGCCACAACTGGTCAGGAGCGCATGATGGCAGACGAATGCAGGCACGCCGGGGACATTCGCGACGTGACGCCGAGCGCGCTCGGCTGCGAGGAATGCCTGAAGAGCGGTTCGCAGTGGGTGCATCTGCGGCTCTGCCGCACATGCGGCCATGTCGGCTGCTGCGACGACTCGCCCAACCGTCATGCCACCAAGCATTTTCGGGCAACCGGCCATCCTGTCATCGAAGGCTACGATCCGCCGGAAGGCTGGGGATGGTGCTACATCGACGAAATCTTCCTCGATCTCGGCGACCGCACCACGCCGCAAAACGGTCCGATCCCGCGCTTCATTTGAGCTTTTTGCGAGCGGGCTGCTACAGCAATTCCAGGAAAAGTGTGAACGGTTTTCGTCCGGAATTGCGTCAAAACAAAAGATGGAGCTGTTCGGCGTTTCCGTGAAACGACGAACCCTTCTAAAGCATGTCGCGCAAAAGTGTGCAGCGATTTTGCGATAACGCCATGTATAAAACAAGAATCTAAAGCGCGTCGCATGAGGCCGATCGAATGCGACGCGCTTTAGTCCAAGGCTGCTTCGGCTTGAGTGGGCGTATCGCGTCCCTCTGGTGGTGCCGATGAACGCTCGCGCATATGCCTGACGGTCTGGAGGACACGATCGGCAAGAGATGCAAGCGCGCCCTGTGCCGTGCGCGTCCCGATGACGGATTCCAGCGTAACCGCCTGCGTTGAGAATTTGTGTTTGAACGACTCTGCGCCACAGAGGAAATCGACCGTGCTCAAGCCGTGATCGATCGACCACTGCACGTAATCCATCAACAGGATCACACCCGGCGACGCCCGGCCGAAATCCGGATCGAACGTCGTCACGAAGGCCATCATCACGTCGTGCTGGACGAAGTTGATCGACACCGCGACCATCACGCCATTGCATTCGAGGACGAAGATATGCAGCACGCCGGCGCGCGCCAACGCATCGACGAGCGCGGCGAGTACCGGCACGCCCTCTTCGAAGAGGTCTGATTCACGCATGCGCTCGGTCAGCCATTTCCGCTTCAAGGCCGCGAGGCGCTCCAGTACCGGTTGCAGCGGCTCGTCGGGGGCAAGCAGGCGAAATCTCACCTCTCCGGTTTCTTCCAGCGCTTTGATGCCGCGCCGATAGTTCTGGCGCGTCTTTTTCGACTGGTTCGCGAACCATGCCGCTCCGCTTTCCCATTGTCCGGCAACGCGATAGCTGACTTCCGTTCGGTGAAAGTGACGAAGCCTGATGCCGCCGGAAGCTCCCGGCGTGAAAATTTTGCGGGCCGCCGCATCCGGCGAGAGACGACTGATCAAGGCAAGATCGAAGCCACCTGCATCGCAGAGTTGGGTCCATAGCTCCTGCAGCGCCGATAACGAGCATTCCGGAGCAACGAGAATATCCCCATAGTCGGTATAGCTGCCGGCCGCCCATTCGAGAAACCGCAGCCCCCTGCGCCTGCCGATCGCCAGCGGAACGACAGCAACGAGTCTCTCGCCCTTCCAGACCAGGCCGATCCGCAACGCGCGCTGGTCACGGCGTTGTACGGTACTCCACCATGCCGAAATCCAGGCATGGCTTTGAAAGATCAGCCCGTCGGTACGATGCCAAAGCTCCATCCAAGCGGCTTCGACCGCAGCCAGGCGATCCGCCGAACGGACGATTTCCAGGCGCTCCGCGCCTAGGACGTCGATGGAAACAGCGGTGTTCATGAAGGAGAACTGTCCTGTGGCTGCGCGACCACATTGGGCCGTCTGTGAAACAGTCGCATGACATGCCTTGCCATCTTCTTGAGCGGCAGGATGTAGAGCCCAAAGAGCGACTGGTAATCGCGCACATCGCGATCGACCAGGCCAAATTTCAGGTCTTCATCCGGCTCCGGGACAAATTGCGTTCCGAACAGACGATCCCAGAACGAAAAAAGCAGGCCGAAATTCTTATCGTAGTGACGCGGGTCGATGCTGTGATGCACCTGGTGCCAGTGCGGACACAGGATGATGTTGTTCAACGAGCCGAACGATATCTTGAGATGCGTATGGCGAACAAAGTCCATCATCAGGATGTTGCGGATGACGTAGACGTTGATGCCGAAGATAGCGACCTCTACCGGATCGAGTGCGATCAGGCTCCAGACACCGAAGCAGATGCCCGGGATGACGCCATCCCACATACGGTTGATCAGATCGTCCAGCGGATGAACCCGGTCCTTGGTGATCCCCACCATCACTTCGGCCGAATGATGTACCTTGTGCAATTCCCACAGGAACGGGAAACGGTGCTGGGCGACGTGGTAGAGGTAGTATGAAATATCATAGGCGACCAGCATGGTTGCGGTGAAGATGACGATCGTCACCGGTCCCGCCGGGCCGCCGAGAAGCGGCGCGTGGATGTTAAGGAGCCAGCCAATTGCCTCGCGTGTGCCATAGCCCACCGCGACGACGAAGGTGACGCCGGCAGGAATAAGCAGGAAAGGCATCATCGCCCGTTTCGTGATCCAGAACAGGGCGTCGGCTCGCGCCGACGGGTGCAGGATGACTTCCTGTGGGAAGGCGAAGTCGAAAAAGTCCCTGAGGGACTTATGTTCGGCAGTTCGCCAGTAGGCGATCACCGCGCTGCCCAGTGCGGTGAGGAGAAGCAGGCCGAGCGTGGTCAGATTGACGTTCGAAAGCTTTTCCACAATCGCTCTGGCAAATTCGGAAAACATTGATGCAGCGGCTCCTGGTCGTAAGAAGGCAGTCTGAGGTCGTAACAAGGCGATCTGGCGAATAGCAAAGCACAAAATTCCCGCCAAACTCGCTACGCCGCCTGCAACCAGTGGCTGTTGCGGGGCGCAGCGGGCAAAGCAGGCTGGATGGTGCGAGACTAGCAGATCAACGGTAACGAAACCGCTAAATGTCCAAACGTAATTAATGTCGAATACGGCTGGAACTCGCCCGGCAACTCTACGTTGGCACCGGTTTTTGCTGTTGCGGCGGGTGAATTGGGGCAAGATGGATATCGATCCCGGCTTCGCCCACTTCACCGTGCCAGGCGATGCGTTCGGCTTGCTGCCTGGTGCCAAAACGCAGTGAAACCCAACCGCCTTGGCCCGGCATATCACCGCCGGCGCCGATATCGAGCACAGCATCCGGAAAGCGGATGGCCAACAGTACCTCGTCGCCGCGCAATACCGTGACCGTATCTTCGTGCCGCTCGGCATGGAGGCCGGCGGCCAGTTGGAAGACGATCTCGGACTGGCGCCTGCCGCCGAGCAGTTGGTCGGTGATGAGGATGCCATCGGCCTGGCGCGCCAAAGTGCGCTGATGCACGACGCCGAAGCGGCTTCTATAGCCGTCATGCCGACCGCACAGCCTCCAGTGCGTCCCCGGCTCGCTCTCCACCAGCGCTGCGACTGCCTTGTGCGACCAGTTGAAATTTCCAGCGATGGTGCTTTGGCTCTTGCCCTCGATGTTCAGCGTGTTGTGCGCCGGTGTGGAGCGGAACCAGTCGCGCCATGCGCCTCCCGAACCGTAGAGCCAGGTGCCAGGATCGACCAGCACCGGCTCATCGTCGATGCACAGGGTGAGCGACAGCGCGTCGGCATGGCCGTGCGCCGCTATCGAGAGATAGCCGAGCGGTCCATGGTCGAACGTCAGTTCGACATTGCGGCCATTCATTGCTCCGCGCCAGACGGAGAGCCCGCCTTGCGTGAATGTCTGCAAGCCATGCACCGCGGGCGCCGGGCCTGACGGCGCACCAAAGAAAAGCGAACGAAAATCGTCAGGCTCCGGCGCGTTGCCCGGCGTCCCCAGTAAGCCGTGGATGGCGGCCGCGACGGATCGGATATAGTTCGGCTCGTCGCCCAGCTTCAGCACATGGCCCTCATCGTCGTCGCCGAAGCGGGCGGCTTTCTGTGGCAGCCAGCCGACGAAATTGGCGAAGGCGCCCAGACGCGCTTCGGCGGCCGAGGGAAACGGCGTTCCCGCCTGGCGCGCCGCGGCGGCGCACAGCAAGATGAGTTCGGCGCTGAAGGCTGCATAGGTCGGCGTTTGCTCGGCACCGGCGCCGTCGGCAAGAATCTGCTTGTGCGTCTCATTTAAGAGGGCGCTGCGGGCAATTTCGGATTCGGCCCCGAGCGCCAGGCCAACCAGATATTCGCCAGCCAACTCTGCGACGAGATGGTTGTTGGCGGAGGAATATCGCGACGGAAACCGCGGCAGCCAATAGGCGCTTGCCGCGAGTATCTCACCGGCTTTCCGCAGCGTCGCCGGGTCAAGCCGGTCACCGATAAGGTCCAGGGTGACGATCAGGCTGATGGCTCGCAGCGCTACTTCGATGCCGGAAGCCCAGCCAATGCCTCGGTACGGCGGATTGGCGGAATGCCAACTGCCGATTGCCGCCTCAATGGCACTCCGGGATCGATTGTCCTCGCTGAGGAGCAGGTGTGCAGCCAGTACTGGCAATTGCTGCAGCCGGTTGATCTCCCAGACATATTTTATATCGCCAAGGTCGCCGCCATCGCGAAAATCGATATCGAAAGTATGAGCCTCGGCGCCAGGCCAAAGCCTGCCGGTTACCGGATCAAGACGCCAAAGCTCAGCAGGAAACAAACGATCGGGCTCACGCTTTGGCCATGTCCGCCCGAGTGCCGAAAACCGGCCATGAAGCATCTCTTGCGCGGCCGCCGCTATGGCCTGCCGTTGAGCGTCGGTCGCTGCCAGCGCAGCATGGCGAAATCCGGGCAGCACTGGGTGCAACTGCGGCGATGGATAGCGCTCCCACCCATCATCGCGGCGGCGCGACGCGATCCTTCGACGTTGCTCGCCCAGCCGGTGCAACACCTCGGCCGGTCCCATGCTGCGCAATCGGTTGATGTACCAGCCGATTCTCATGCACGCCCCGTCAACGTTTCGGTCCTTGTATACCATGCCGTCGAAAAGCTGCGGGCCGGCAATCTTCTTTCCCGTTCGTTGCGGTTAATATCTCCCGCGAGCATGCGGAGGGAGCGATGCGAAAAGCGGTGTATGTTGTTGCCTGGGTGCTCGCCTTGCTTGTGGCGGCCGAGGCAGAGCCCATCCCTCTCAAGCGCGGCGTTGGCGTGCATCAGTGGCTCAACTGGTCGCCGGTGGCGAAAGACGGAACCTACGTTTGGCCGCCCTATCGCAGCGAACAGGAGTGGCTTGCGGAAAGCAGGCCGCTCACCGACTGGCCGGCCGGGGAGGTGTTTGCCCACATCCGATCGATGGGCTTCGACTTCGTCCGGCTGAGCGTCGATCCCGGCCCGCTGCTTGCCAGCGGGGACGCCAAGCGGCAGCAGGCGCTGGACATACTTGCCGCCGCCGTCGAGCGGATCACGTCGACCGGCCTCAAGGTGGTTTTCGACCTGCATGGCGTCACTCAGGTTCCCGACTACAGCATGGAGATGATCTATGGCGGCGCCGACAGCGAGGGCGTTGCCCGCTATCGTCACATGGTTGTGGCGGTCACCGTCATGCTGGTCAAGATAGGCACCGACAAAGTCGCCCTCGAACCTTACAACGAGCCCGCATACTACCCTTGCGATGCGAGCGGCAGCGATCACTGGCAGCGGATCATGGCAGGGACCGTCCACGACATTCGAGCGGTCAACAGCGAACTTACCATCGTTGCAACCGGCGCCTGCGGCGGCAGCATTGCCGGATTGGTCAACCTCAGCCCCGGCTTTGATGACCCAAACCTCTATTACAGCTTCCATATGTATGAGCCGCACAGCTTCACCCACCAGCGGCCCGATGACACGATCAGCTTTGCTTCGGGACTTCCCTGGCCGGCCGACAGCAGTACACCCGAAGTGGTGACCGAAACCCTTAGAGCGCGGATGGACGCTGCCGGCTTGAGCAGGGTCGAGCAGGTCATGAACATGGCCACCGCGCGCCAAGCAATCGCGAACTATTTCGAGCAGAACTGGGGCCAGAGCCAACTGGAGGCGAGCTTTCGCCAGGCTGTCGACTGGGCTGAAGGCCATGGCATTCCCAGCCGGCGGCTCTTCATGGGCGAATTCGGCGCTATCCTCATGTCCCCGGACGGCCGCATGGGCGCCTTTGAGGCCGACCGTTCGCGCTATCTCAAGGCAGTGCGCCAAGAGGCCGAACGCTTCGCGATTCCATGGTCTGCCTGGGAGTTCTCCAATCCCTATGGGATGAGCCTCATCCCGCCCGATGGTCCCCCGGTTCCCGACCCGGAGATGCTGCAGGCATTGGGCCTGCCATAGGTGCCATCACTCGCCCTCACCAGCGAACAACCGGTGGCAACCCCTGACGGCCAGACTCGATCGAGGAACGGCCCGTGGCAGCTTTCTCCCGGTTGGGTTGTATTGGCACGAAGTGTTTAACACATTTGTTGTACTGAGTGGGGAATGCGCGCGCCTAGGGGGGAACAATGTGTGGAATTGCCGGATGGATCGGGCGAAGGGCTAAAAATCCACAAGAGCGGGCCGCCAGAATGTCAAACGCATTGCGGCATCGCGGTCCCGATGCCGAAGGCACCGAGATATTGGACCTGAATACCGGCGAGCAACAATTGGCATTGGTTCATCGCCGTCTGGCGATCATTGACCTAGCGCCCGAGTCGAATCAGCCGATGCAGATTGAGGACGGTCGTCTCAAAATAATTTTCAACGGCGAGATATATAACTACATCGAGCTGCGCCAGGAACTGATCGGCCTTGGCCATCATTTTCGAACGCGCTCCGATACCGAGGTGCTGCTCCGAGCCTACGATCAGTGGCGCTTGTCAATGTTCGACCGGCTGAGCGGCATGTTCGCCTTTGCACTCTGGGATGCTCAGAGGCAGGAATTGATCCTCGCCCGGGATCCCTTCGGGGAAAAGCCGCTTTACCTCATGCAAAGCGAAAAATTGCTGCTGTTTGCCTCGGAGATCAACGCATTGTTGTCATCGCAGCAAGATGCTCAGGAACTCGATCTGGATGCCGTGCACGAGTATCTGAACTGGCGTTATGTGCCGGGACCGCGCACGCTCTTCAAACAGATCCGCAAACTCAATCCCGGAAGCTATGCTGTCTGGTCGCAAGGGGTAGTCAAGGAAACGCGCTACTATACGCCTCCGGACCAGGCGGCCGTTACCGAGCGGATCGACGGAAAAACCGCCAAGCGGCGATTTCTGGAATTGCTCGACCATTCCGTCGAGATCAGGATGCGCAGCGATGCACCTTTTGGGGCCTTTCTCTCCGGAGGGCTCGACTCCTCGGCTATCGTCGCGCTGATGGCCAGGCACAGCGCCACGCCCATTCGCACGTTTTCCGTCGGGTTCGACAACGCAGCCTATAGCGAATTTGCATTCGCCCGACGCGTTGCCGATCATTTCAAGACCGATCATTGCGAACTTGTAATCCAGCCAGGCGATCTGATGGATCATCTGCCGACGATGGTTCGCCAACGCGGGGCACCTGTTTCGCAAAGCAGCGATATTCCAATTTACCTGATGTCGGAGCGAGCCTCGCAAGACGTCAAGATGGTGCTCACCGGAGAAGGAGCCGACGAGATTCTCGGCGGCTATCCCAAGCATCGCGCGGAATCACTGGCCGGGATCTACCAGTCGCTTGTTCCAGCCTCGCTGCACGATAACGTCCTTTCCCCTTTGGCACGCGCCATGCCGGGCGCGTCGGCCAAGGTCGATACATTTGCCCGCACCGCGGGCGAAAGGGACTTTGCCGCCCGGATGGTCTCCTGGTTTGGAGCCGTTTCGGCGCAGCAGAGCGCTTGCCTGATCGGCGCGTCCGCAAATCGCCGTTATGAGCGCAACGACTTTCCGTTCTCGTCAAGCGCTGCGGCTTCCCATCTTCGCCGCGTGCTGTTTTTCGATCAGACATCGTGGCTGCCTGACAATCTCCTGGAACGAGGCGACCACATGATGATGGCCGGTTCAATCGAAGGAAGAATGCCGTTCCTCGATCGCGACCTGGTTTCATTCGTCAGCAAATTGCCCGATCGCTACAGGCTGGGTTGGTTGCACAGCAAGCAGATCCTGCGCGACAGCATGGCCAATATCCTCCCGGAGGAAATTCTCAGCCGCCGCAAGGTCGGGTTCAAGGTACCTGTCGCCGAATGGTTTCGCGGATCGATGAGGAACTACGTGCATGACCATCTTTGCTCGCCTCACTCCGTCATCCGCAGCTATTTGAGCCCGAAACAGCTTGATCAAATCGTCTCGGAACACACCACGCGTGCCGCAGACCACGAAAAGCTGATATGGGCGCTGTTGAATTTGGAGATATTCCACCGCGAATTCAGGCTTGAAGCGCCGCCGTCATTATCGGCGTCAGCGCTTGACCGGTTGACGGCTTGACGCCGCCGACCGCCAGACATCGCAGATTGCGCCGACAAACGGGGCGAGCTCAAGCCGTTCCCGATGCACGGCCATGGCACCGGCACCAAGCTTTGCCCGCAGTGCCGGGTTCTCCACGAGGCGGCTCAGCGCCTCGGTCAACGCTGTAACATCGCCTGGCGGCACCAGCAGCCCGGATTGCCCGTCGGTGATTATGTCTTCGACGGCGCCAACCGGGGTCGCCACCACCGCCAAACCGGCTGCCATGCCTTCGATCACCGACATCGGCAGATTTTCGGCGAAGGATGGAAGAACTAGAATATCGGCCGAAGAAATCAGCGATGCGACATCGTCCGGTCCCACCCAACCCGGAAAGGCGATCCGGTCTGCAATCCGCAGCGCGGCTGACTTTGCCCGTGCCGCCTCGACTTCGCCATCGCCGGCAATCGTGGCGCGCCAATTCTTGACGGGGTTCATGCGGTGCAGTGCCTCGAGCAATTGCGGTACGCCCTTGCGGTCGCCGATGCGGCCCAGGAACAGGATATGCACATGGTCGCCGCCGCCGACATGCGCCAGCGACGGGACTTCGGTCGCATTGGGCACGATCACGATATTGCCGGCTGCGCCCGGCGCCCGGCTGGCGACGAAATCGCGCCAAAGCCTGCCCAAAACGATCACCCGATCGGCATGCTCGAACAGAGCTTTGATACGGCGGCTTATGAACCCGCGATCGGCTTTCCAGAATGTCTGATACTGCGCCCCGTGCAAATGCAGGACGTAGGGTATCGACAGCAGCCGTGCGCAGGCGGCGATCACCATCTTGCGGTAGGTGCTGCCGGAAACTGAGATGTTGATATGAATGACATCGGCGCGTCCAGCCAGACGCGCTTTAAGCATCCGTAAGCAAAAACCGAGCATATAGAAGATCGAAAGTCCGACATGCCCCGGGCCACGACTGGCAAGGAAGCACACATCGATGTCGGCGATTTCTTGCCGTTCGAACTCCTGCTTCAGCGCCCCCATGATGCGGTCGATGCCGCCCTGCCCCGAAACGCCCGAGGGCGTCGCGACCAGGACATGTATTTTTCGATCGGATATCAGGCGCTGCAACATGATGGTACTCTAAATAACACAGACCGGGTAACTGCAAAGCAAACGTTCCCGATAAGGTTTACGGCAAATCTTTTAGTTCAAACTGAATCTGTTCACCCTTCGGCGTCATCGGGCTGGATTTTCCGCCAGTCGGCGGCTAGTCGAAGGTGAGTTTTCCAGGGACACGCCCTTGCTGCTCCGTTCCACGCTCATTTATGCTCCGGCGATCCTGCTGACGCGAATTTCGGCGCTGCTCCTGCTGGTCGTCGTGACGCGTTTGATCGACCAGACCGAGTATGGCCTGCTCACCCTGGTGGTGACCGTCGGCGAAATGACCGACATTGCCGTCACCAACTGGCTGCGCATCGCCTTGCTCAGGCTTGGCGGCAAGGGCGAAGTCAGCCGCGGCAGCCTAATGCTGGCCGGGCAGGTGTTGCTTGCCACCACGGCACTGGCGCTGGTCATATCGGTAGGCGCGTCGGCGGTGATCGTGCCTGAACGCTGGGTCGAGTTCGCGATCGCAGTCTGCGGCTATCTGGTCGCCGGGTCCATCAGCCGCTTCGCGTTGACGGTGCTGCAGATGCAGCAGCGCCATTCGGTCTATTCGATGCTAGAAGCCCTGCGTGCCCTGCTGCAACTCGCGTTACCGATCGGCGCCATCCTTGTCTTTCAGGATAGCTTTCTGACGGTGTCGCTCGGCTCGAGCCTCGGCGCCTTGATTGCCGGCATCGTGGCGGGCATCATGGCATCGCGACGGCTCGTTGCCGGTCCGCCGCGCTTCACCCACAGGGACTTCTTTGCGCTCGGTGTGCCGCTGATCATCATGGCGCTGGTAGGCTTCGGGCTCAACAGCGCGGAGCGTCTGTTCCTCAAGATCTATTACGATGCCAGCGCTGTGGCGATCTTCGCCGCAGCCTATGCGCTGGCCCGCCAGCCGATCGACATGGTCGCCAACGCCATCAACATGGGCGCATTTCCCGAGGTGGTCAGCCGGTTCGACGAGGATGGGCCCGCGGCATCGGGCCGGCTGCTGTCGCAACTGATGGCGCTGATGATGCGGCTTTGCCTGCCTATTGCAGCGATGCTGGTCGCGCTCAGCAACGATATCACCGAGCTCATGCTGCCCTCGCAATATCACGGCCGCTTCGGCCTGCTGTTTCCGATCATTGCCTTCAGCGTGCTGTGCGCCAACCTCACGAGCTTCGTCTATGGCGTCGTGGTGCACGCGCACAAGCGGCCGTGGCTGCTGATCATCGCCAATCTCTTCGGCTCGGTGGCAACAATCGCATTGTCTCTGCTGTTGATCCCTCCGATGGCGGAGATCGGCGCCGCTTTGGCGCTGGCGGGGGGCTCGGTGGTGGGCTCCATAACCTGCATCATCATCAGCGAGCGGCTCACGCCGGTGCCGGTGCCGTGGCGCGACATCGGTGTCTCGGTGGTCATCTCGCTCAGCACGGGGGTGGCCACCAAGCTTGCCAGCATGGTGCCCGGCGACGTGCCGGCAATCTTCTCGCTTATCGCCGGCGGCACTGCCGGTGCTGCGGTTTTCTTCGGGCTGACCTCGTTGTTCCACCCTGTGGCAGCGACGCAATTCGTCGCCCAGCTGCGAGCGCGGCTACGGATCGCGTAAAGCGAAGTCCAGGGTCAACGCCTGTTTTGTGGGGGGAACGCGAATCTATAAACCGGCGTTTCGGCGCCAGCGACGCTCCCAGAACTCCCGGCACAGCAGTCCCGCATAGGCAGTGTTGGTGTCGTAGTAGCGGCGCCACAAGCGTCGCGGCTCCTGGACGACGCGGAACAGCCACTCCAGGCCGGCCGCTTGTATCAGCTTCGGCGCACGGGCAACCTTGCCCCCATAGACGTCGAAACTGCCGCCTACGCCCATCACGAAGCTTGAGGCGAGTTCATCGCGGTAGCGTTTGAGAAAGCGTTCCTTGCGCGGTGTCGGCATGGCCACCAGCAGGCAGTCGGCGCCCGAGGCGTTGATCGCCGCGACGATCCCGGCCTCGTCCTCCGGCTTGAAATAGCCGTTGCGCATTCCCGCTATGACGAGGCTCGGATGGTCCTTGGCAAGTCTCACTACAACCGCGTCGAGAACGTGCTGTTCGGCCCCCAGCAGATACGGCCTGAATCCACGCTTCGCGCAGAGGCTCAGCAGATTGATCATGATGTCGACGCCCGCCACCCGCTCGGGCAGCGCGACGCCGCACAGACGTGCACCCCAAAGCACGCCGATGCCGTCGACATTGACCACGTCCGCCCCGGCCACGTCCTCGCGCAGCTCGGCATTCTGGCGCATGGTCACCAGCTTGGCGACGTTCACGACCACATGATGCAGCGGCCGCCCCAGGGTCATCGCCTCGTCGGCGATGGCCAGTGTCTCGGCCATGGTCAGCGCATGGATCGGTGCACCAAGGAACTCCCGGCGCCGTGATGCCAACAGGGAATGCTGCGCCCATGCCGGGGCGTGCGCGTTCATGCGGCCTGCTCCCTTGCAAGCGTCACTTGTGCGACCTCTGGTTTCTTGCCTTCGATGCGGGCGTCGGGCTTGCGTGCCTTGCGCCACGTCCACAGACCCCTCGTATCGACGAGCTTCTTGTCCTTGAGCGCTTCGGGGTCGACCAGATTGAACTGCCGATGGTCGACCAGGAGGACGACGATATCGGACTTGTCGATGGCCGAAAGTGCGTCGGTGAACACGATGCCCCTGCCCTCGAGCTCATGCGGCAGCGCATTTGTGTTGGGTTCAGCCGCAATGATCTTCACATTGGGGTTATCGGACAGAAGCTTCACCACCTCGACGGCCGGGCTCTCGCGCAGATCGTCGATATTGGCTTTGAAGCTGAGGCCAAGACAGGCGATCGTTTGCTTGCGGGAGGGGTCGAGCAAGGCCTCGATATCCCTGACCACCGACATCGGCCGCTCGGAATTGATCCGGCGTGCCGAAGCCATCAGCCGCGTGCTGTTGGGTGCGGCGTCGATGATAAAATATGGATCGACCGCAATGCAGTGACCGCCGACGCCCGGGCTCGGCTGGAGGATGTTCACGCGAGGGTGCCGATTGGCGAGATCGATCACTTCCCATACATTGAGCGACAGATCCTGACACACGGCGGCAAGCTCGTTGGCAAAGGCGATGTTGACGTCGCGGAACGCGTTCTCCGTCAGTTTCACCAGCTCAGCACTTTCGGCCGTTGTCATGAACAGGTCGCCGGTGACGAAGGTCGAATAGAGTGCCGCGGTCCGCTCCGCCGATTTGCGGGACAATCCGCCGATCGAGCGATCGTTGTTGATCAGCTCGGTCAGCACCTTTCCCGGCAGCACACGCTCGGGCGAATAGGCGACCAGCACATCGGCGTCTTCGCCATGCTGGACAGGAAATTTGAGATCGGGCCGCAACTCGGCAAGCAGCCCGGTCATGATACGCGTGGTTCCAACCGGCGATGTCGATTCCAATACCACAAGGTCTCCCCGCTTCAGCACGGGGGCGATGCTTCGTGCCGCCGCGAGCACGTAGGTCACGTCCGGCTTATGATCGTGGGTCATCGGGGTCGGCACGGCGATGATATAGGCGTCCGCCGGCTGCGGCGTGCTGTAGGCCATGAGCTTGCCGTTCGCCACGACCTTCTGGATCAGACCGTCAAGGTCCGGCTCGACGATGTGGATTTCGCCGCGGTTGACCTTCTCGACCACCGCTCCGTTGACATCGACGCCAATGACGTTGAGCCCGCGGCTGGCGAAAATGGCGCAGGTCGGCAGGCCGATATAGCCCATGCCGATTACGGAAACGGTTTTGATTTCAGCCATGATGCAGCAGTTCCTCAACAATCCGGTTACTGGCCCGGCCATCGCCATATGGGTTGTGTCGTTCCGCCATGCCGCGATAGGCAGCCTGATCGTCGAGCAGGCGATTGGCGTTGAACAGGATTTTTTCGACATCGGTGCCGACAAGGCGGGCGGTGCCGGCCACGATCCCCTCGGGTCGCTCGGTATTCTCGCGCATCACCAGCACCGGCTTGCCGAGCGACGGCGCTTCTTCCTGAACGCCGCCGCTATCGGTAAGCACCAGATAGCTCTGCTTCTGCAGGTACAGAAACGGCAGATAGTCCTGCGGCTCGACCAGATGGATGTTCGGCACGCCTTCCAGCTCTGCGTTGACCACCGAGCGCACATTGGGGTTTGGATGGACAGGGTAGACGACCTGCACGTCTCCGCGCGCGGCCAATCCCTTCAACGCCGTACAGATGCGCTGGATGCCGCCGTCGAAATTCTCGCGGCGATGTCCGGTGACGAGGATCATCTTCTTGGAAGGATCGAGGAAGGGAAAGCTGGCAGCGAGCTTCGCGTTCATCAGCCTGTCGGCATCGATCGCGCTTGAAAAATGCAACAGCGTGTCGATCACCGTGTTGCCGGTCACGAAAATGGTGCTTTCGGCCTTTCCTTCGGCGATGAGATTGTCGCGCGCTTGAACGGTCGGCGCAAAATGCCAGGTGGCGATGTCGCCGGCAATCTTGCGGTTCAGTTCTTCAGGAAACGGCGAGTTGATGTTGTGGCTGCGCAATCCTGCTTCGACATGAGCGACGGGGATACGCTTGTAGAAGGCAGCAAGAGCCGCGGCCATTGCCGTGGTGGTGTCGCCCTGTACCATGACGATATCGGGCTTCGCCTTGTCCAACACCTCAGCCATGCCCAGGAGCACGCGCGAGGTCACATCGAACAGCGACTGGCCGGGTTGCATGATGTTGAGATCGTGGTGCACAGGCAAGCCGGTCAGCTCGACAACCTGGTCGACCATTTCACGATGCTGGGCGGTTATGCATATTTCGGTGATGAAGCCTGGATGAACGAGGGCGGCACGCGCCACTGGAAAGCATTTGAGTGCCTCCGGCCTAGTGCCGAACACGATCAGCAGTTTCTGCCTGGATGGCAGTTTTGGACGTGAAAGGACGTTCATCGCTGATCCTGGTCGCCTGCAGCCTTCGGGACATGCCGACTATTGCCCGCAAGAGTCATAATAGCGCCGGAAAGCGCCTTCGTGATCTCAATTCTTAATATATGATTAACAACCAAGGCCGCGTTCTCCCGGTTTAACTCTTGTGAAAGGTTGGGCTGACAAGTAGTCTATGGCAGTAGTCTTGAAAAAGAATATATTGGATTGACTAATATTTTAATCATCGGCCACGCCGACACATCCCGGCGCTGGGAAAATGAGCTTCTGGCGCGGTTGAGTGCGGCTGGACATGCGGTTTCGAGTTGCCGCGCGCCGACGCCTGAACCCAATGCGCGCACGATGGATAATGTGCTGGCGCTCGAGGGCCGGCGCTTCGGCCCCTCACTGGCAAGCCGTTCCCGGCCGTTGCCGTCCGGCGACACCGGCCCAGTCGATCTTATAGTCGATCTCACGGCTACCGCCGCACGACGCGGCACGCCTGTCCTGACGCTCGAATTTTGCGGCCAAAGCAGCTTTGCCGCAGGCATGACCGAGATGCTGGCGAGCGGGCGGCTGCCCGAACTCACCGCGCGCCTCGACGGCGTTGCCGTCGCCAGGGCGCGGCCGATGATCAGCGACCGGTTGTGGCTGTCCCGAACCAGCAACGACCTGCTCGCCGGCGCCATCTCCCTGATTGCCCAATGTGTCGCCCGCTTTTCCGCGGGCAAACTTGCGCCGATTGCCGAGAGCCCGGCGCCGCCCCTGCAGAAAGGCGGATTTATCGGGCACTATCTGCCCTTTTTCGGCAGGGGGTTAGTCGACCGCGCCGTGCAAAAACTGCGACGTGGTCGGCGTCCCTTCTATTGGCAGGTTGCTTATCGGCTGATCGACGGTCCAGGCGTCGCCGAAACCGGACTGCTGGATGGTAAGCCCTTCACCGTGCTTGCCGATGACGGGCAGCGCTTCTACGCCGATCCGTTCGTTCTCGAGCGCGACGGCCGTCATTTTCTGTTTGTCGAGGAGTTTCCCTACTCCACCGGCCGCGGGGTGATTTCCGTCGCTGAACTTGGCACCGACGGCACTTTCGGCGTACCGAAAGTGGTGCTGGACGAAGCGCATCATCTGTCATATCCGCAGGTGTTCGCTCACTCCGGCGAGATTTTCATGATCCCTGAAAGCGCTACGGCGCGCGAAGTGGTGCTCTACCGTGCCGTGCAGTTTCCGGATCGCTGGGTACGCGATACGGTGCTGATGACGGACAGGGATTTCAACGACGCCACGCTGCTCGAATCCGACGGCCGTTTCTGGCTGTTGGGGACGGAGCGGTTCGGTTACGGCAGCGCGTCCGACACGATGGCGGTCTATTCCGCCCCTGCGCTGCGTGGGCCTTGGGTCGCGCATGCGCTCAATCCCATCGCCGTCGATCACTCGGCCACTCGGCCGGGCGGCGCTTTCATCCGCCAGGGCGACGCTTTGCTGCTGCCGGTGCAAAACGGGTCTAGAGCCTATGGCGGCGGCCTGGGATTGATGCGGCTGGATCGGCTTGATGATTTCGACGTCCGTTTTGAACTGCCCCGCCCAATCGATCCCGGGCCGGCATGGGCTCGGTCCGGCATTCACACGCTCAATCGCGCGGGCGGTGTCGAGGTCGTGGACAGCGCCGGCTGACCGGACCCGAGGTCCGTGCTTAACGAGATCCAGCCGGGTTTGGGCTGGATGCAGCGGCCGAAGGCATGCTCTCGAGCGAGCCTCCATGGGGCTGCTTCCTGTAGGCAAGCAGCAACACCACGATGATCGTCATGTCCGGCGTTTTTGACGAAAGCGCGTTGTTTGACAGCGCGGCAAGCAAGAACGTTATGGTGCCGATCCATGCCGGCAGCGGCGCCCCGCGCAGCAGCCGGAAGACGAACCAGAATATCAGCGCTGTAAACAGCAGGGCTATGGGCAGGCCGAAGAGCAAGATAATTACCACCGGCGCGCTTTCGATGTAGGGCAGATGCAGCTTCTGCCGGACGATCGCCAGCAGGTCGTCAACGTTCATGCCGAACAGGATGTCGTTCCAGCTGACCAGTCCGAACACCTGATAAATGGTCACCCGGGCCATGAAGTTTTCGTCGAAGATGGTGTTGCTGAACCGATTCAGCAGACCGCCCGCAAACAGCATCGCAACAAGCACCGCGCCGCCTGTCACGGTGAACATCAGCACGACAAATTTGGCCTGCCGCTCATATTTGAGCGACAGGCCCGGCCAAGGCACGAACAGCAGCAGAATGAGGATTTCGCCGGTGGCGAGCATCAGCGCGGCGCGAGCGCCCGATGCAGCGCAACCGATGAACAACAGGAAGATCGCCATCACCCGCGCCCATATGCGCCAGTGCGTCAGCGGCACGAATCCGATGGTTGTGGCGCAGAGCGCGCCCAGTGCCAGCGGATGGGCCGACAGGCCAGTTGGCCTGAATTGCAGTTCGTTCAACCCATAGGGCAACAGCCGATGTTGAGTCACCGCCTCGATGGTGCCGATGACAGCGCTCAGGATCGCCATCCCGAGCACGACGTCCCCCAGCGCCCGCCGCACCTCTGCATTCAATGCCAGCATCAACAGGCCTGTGGCGCCGGCCACCAGATAGGTATCGATGATGAACCCGGAGGAGCCCGCACGGCCGGTAACGAACAGATAGGGCACCAGCGCGAACATCAGCACCGAATAGCGGATCAACGCCTTGAATATTCCAATTTCGTCGCCGTGCAGCAGAAACGGCCGGCTGAAAAGAACGATAGGAAGCAGCAGGATGATCGCATAGGTGCCGAAATGCAGCTTCTCGTAGAACGAGCCTCCCTGGGCCGTATAGTCGACGACCATGTTCATCACCTGCGGTGATACCGTAAAGCGAAGCAGGAGCGCGAACGCCGCGCATAGGAAAAACAGCAGCGACAGCGCGTTCTGACGGCGCGCTCGGCTGGACGATAATCGTTCCGAAGCGGCAGCGGGATAGCTCATGGCCCATCCAAATGGCGATATTCGAACGGCATTCTGGGCAACGAAATCCCTTCAACGTCCGCCGGACGGACAGCGTGAGCGGTAAAATGGGCCAACTTGGAAAATAAGATGTTAACGATGTTTCTGTAGAGCAGGCCAAGCGTAATGATTTAACAAGGGTTGTCACCATGTCTGCCGGTTCCGGCACACCCCCTATCTCCGCGACGGCTTCCAATAACAGTGCATTCGAGCGTATCGCCAATGCACGGCGCAGGGCATTGCTGCAACAGCATGGCCCAGTCGCGGCGTTAAGCTCCGCGCCGGTGACGCCGCAACCTCCAGAGCCTGTCGCGACGGTGACCCTGGACAAGATCGGCGATTTCCTCGAGCTCGATTTTCGACGCCTGTTCGTCTGGCTGCGGGCCGGCCTCGCCCTGGCCTTCATGCTGGCGGTAATCGGCGGCATTGTCGGCGGCGCCTATGCATTGCTGAGCAAGCAGCGTTACACCGTCACGACCGAGGTCCTCATCAACCCATCCAATTTGCAGGTTGTGGAAAACGACCTCTACTCGCAACCGGGCCAGGTCGATAGCCAGTTGCTCAGCACGCGCAGCAAGCAGCGCATCCTGACCTCGGGCAATGTGCTTTCCCGTGTGGTGGACGAACTGAATCTGACTCACGATCCAGAATTCTTCGATCCGGACCGGAGCACATCCTCGTCCGGCGCTGTGGCGAAGCCCGACCCGAGGCTTATTGCCTTGAAGAACCTGGCGGACCGGGTAGACGCCATCGCGGACCCGACCTCGTTTGTCACAACCCTCTCGGTATCTGCGGAAACCACCGCCAAGGCGATCCTGATCTCGCAGGCCATAGTCAAAAACTTCCAGGAAGAACTGGCTAAGGCGGAAGCTGCCGGCGCCAGCCGTGCCGCGGCTGCCCTTGACAGCCGGCTTGGCCAACTCAAGAGCGACGTGCAGGCAGCCGAAGAGAAGGTCGAGAGCTACAGGCGCAGCCACAACCTGTCGTCCAGCAATGGCCAGCTCGTCAGTTCGCAGACGCTGACGCAGCTCAATGGCGAAATCGTCGATGCGCAATCGCGTGTCATCGCCGCGCAGGCAAGCTACGACGCCCTGGTTGCCTCCGGTATCAACGGGGCCAATCCCGACCCCACGGTTTCGGAAGCGCTCGCGGCGCTGCGCGACAGGTCAAACAGCCTGCGGCAGCAGATCGACTCACAGTCGATGACCTTCGGTCCGCGCCACCCGACGATTGTCAGGCTCAGGACGGAACTCGAGACCGTCAACTCGCAACTCCGGGCCGAGTTCTCCCGCACCATCGGCACGGCAAAGGCCAGCCTAGACAAGGCCAGGGCCTCGTTGGCTTCTCTCAACGCCAGGATGAACGATCTGAAGAGCAATGTATTCACCGACAGCGAATCCGAAGTCGCCCTGCGTGAACTTGAACGCGATGCCGCCTCGAAGAGAGCGGTCTATGAGAGCTTCCTGTCACGTGCGCGCCAAATCAGCGAGCGCGAGCAGATCGACACCACAAACGTACAGGTGATTTCGACCGCGGTGCCCCCGCCAGCGCGCTCATGGCCCCCGCGCACTGCCCTGGTGGCAGGCGCAGGAGCGTTCGCAGGCTTTGCCCTGGGCATGCTGCTGGCCATCGGCATGGGCATCATCCGCGACATGCGCCGGCCGCCGAACCGATCAGGCCTTGCCGCCAGCCGAGCCTGAAGCAAGGCATGGCGAAGCGCATCGTTTTCCACATCGCCAGCCTGAGGGGCGGCGGCGCCGAACGTGTTTTCGTCCTGATGGCAAATGAACTGGCGTCGCGTGGCCACGAGGTCACGCTTTTTACCTGGAACGCGGAAGGCCCTAACGCCGCGCTGCGTTCCGCTGCCGTGCATCTGGTCGACTTCGGCCTTCTCTTGCGCGGCGAGGGTTACGCCAAGTCGGCGACGCTGAAAGGCATCGTGCGAAGCGCAAATTTGTTCCGCCGCCTTGATCCTGATGCGGTCTATAGCGCCCCGGAATTCGCCAATCTGGTGATGGCGCTGTCACTCATGTTGGCCAGAAGCCGGGCAAAATTCTTTCCAAGCTTCCATGCCGCCGCATCGCTGCCTGCCAGCGGCCTCGGCGCGAGGCTGGCGATCTGGCTTTCCGCGCTGGTTGCAGCGCGCGCAACCAAAGCCATCGCCGTTTCAGCGGGTGTCGGCCGTGACATCATCGCCCGAGGCTTTCCCGAATCGAAGGTTGTCGTCATCAACAACCCGCTGCCGCCGGCTGAAGCACCGCAGGGGAATTCCTATGCCTGGCAGGCAGCGTTGGCGGCGATGGGCGATGGCCCGGTCATCGCCACCGCCGGACGCCTGGTGCCGGTCAAGGACCACCGGACTTTGCTGCGGGCCTTCGCTGCCCTGCGCGCCGGCCGCCCTGCCCGGCTTGTCATCTTCGGCGAAGGTCCGCTGGCTGCCGAATTGCACGCCTGTGCCGAAGAGACCGGCATAGACGGGGACGTGCTCTTTGCCGGCTATGTCAACGATCCCGCGGCTTGCTATGCCGCGGCCGATCTGTTCGTTCTGTCATCGACCAGCGAGGGCTTCGGCAATGTGCTGGTCGAGGCCATGGCCGCCGGTGTCCCCGTAATCTCCACCGATGCTCCGCATGGCCCGCGCGAAATACTCGGTGACGGCCGCTTCGGCACCTTGGTGCCGGTCGGTGACGCCGCGGCCCTGGCGAAGGCGATGGCCGAGATGCTGGACCACCCCACCCCTGCTGCCGTGCTGAAAAACAGGGCGGCGGATTTCACAATCGACAAGATTGGCGATCGCTATGAAGCGTTGCTCTAGTCGTTACGCACTGCCAGTGGATCGCGGTTGGATGCGGTCGACGTGGTCGGGCTTTGATTGCGATAATCTCTTCACGGGCTGGGGCGCAACGAATTTATCGTGAGGCATGCCCTCGTTCCTTGAGTTGTTGGGCGAGGAAACCCTTGACCGAATCGAGAACCGCATCCCGTTCATGAGATACGCCTGGCAGCAAATCGAAGCGCACGCGCGCCCCCGCCTCCTCGAACGATCGACACAATGCCATGAGGCGTTCCGGCCGTGTTCGCCCCGCATCGTTGGCGCCCGGCATCCAATGGGTGCTGCCTTGGACATGAGTGATTTCCCAAGTCTCCAGGTCAGCGTCGCCGACGATCATCTGGAAAGGCACTTTTGCCAGCGCTGCGGCATCGAAGGTGATGCCGAACTTCTCCGGCAGATCGCGAATGCCCACCCACCAGTCACGCGTCGGATCGAGCAAGGTCACCGAGCCTGGCGCGCCGATTGAGGCCGCCCAGAGCCTGTCGGGATGCAGGATAGCAAAACGATGCGTGAAATGCGCGCCGCCGGAAAATCCGAACATGGCAAAGCGGCTCCAATCCTGACTGTATTTGGCGCTGACCTCCTCAACCATGGCGAGCAGCACATCATCGTAGCGTATGTTGCCCTCAAGCAAATATTTGTATCCGCTGCGGGCATCATCCCCGAGAACGCCGATTGGAAACAGCGGACACAAAACGGCGCAGCCATTCCAGCGTCCGAACTCGGAAAACGCGTCGCGGAATCCAAGAAAAGAGGTGCGGCCGGTGCCATGGACAGCGACCATCAGGTCGACTTTGGCCCCTTCCCCAACCGCGGGAGGCACATACAGGCAATAGTGAAAGCGCGGGTCTGATTTGGAAGCAAAGATGGCGGTCGCGCCAAGGTCATAGGTAGCGCGACCGCGATCCGCGACAGGCCCCTTGGCAACGCTTGTCAAATCGATAACTCCTTAATAGGCCCGGCGTTCCGGCAACAATATACCGGTCGGCCGACCTCGTGAACTGGAGGCGCCTCCAGGCAGCCATGAGGAGGACCTCGTCGTGCACCGGAAGCAGGGCGCCGGCGGGGCGATCGGGGGCAAAAAGAATGCCTCCGCCAACGCCTCGGGAAGCCGCCATTAACTTTTCGTTAACCATGCCGGGCTAGCCTTAACCAATCAGTAAGGACTCGCCTCTGTGACCTGCGTCGCTCCCATCCAAAACAAGTCCATACGCTTTCGAGCGCGCTCGTTTGTAGCCTTCACCCTCACCCCTGAGGCCCCGCTAGGGGAATGGCTGCAAAGCCTCGATCACTGGACCGAAAACTCTCCCGGCTTCTTTGCCGGCCGCCCGGTCGTGCTCGATCTGAATATACTCAAGCCCGAGGTGGGCGAGATGCGGGATCTGGTCTTACAACTCGCGGAGCGCGGGATTCGCATTTACGCGATCGAGGCCGATGGCAATGTTGCTCTCGGTGCCGATCTGCCGCCGCTCCTCGTCGGCGCCAAGGAGGCCACCGCTGATGCGCTTTACGTGCAGCCGGACCCGAAGGCCGCCGCTGAGGCCAAGACGGAAGAACCGCAGGCGCCGAACTCATTGATGATCAAGGCACCGATCCGCTCCGGCCAGTCGATCTTTCACCCCGATGGCGATGTGGTCATTGTCGGCTCCGTCAGTTCCGGATCCGAGATCGTCGCCGGAGGATCGATCCACGTCTACGGCACGCTGCGTGGACGTGCGTTCGCCGGCGCCACGGGAAATTCCGCGGCCCGCATCTTTTGCCGGAAAAACGAAGCCGAACTTCTGGCGGTGGACGGCTGGTACCGCACCGCCGAGGAGATGGACGCCTCCTCGCGAGGAAGGCCGGTACAGGCCTTTCTCGAGGACGGCGCACTTTGCGTCGCACCGCTCAACTAACAACATTGGAGGCACAAATATGGGCAAGGTAGTGGTTGTCACATCCGGCAAAGGGGGTGTCGGCAAGACGACCTCGACGGCCGCTCTCGGCGCCGCGGTCGCGAAAACCGGCAAGCGGGTGGCTCTCGTCGATTTCGACGTCGGCCTGCGCAACCTCGATCTGATCATGGGTGCCGAGCGGCGCGTTGTTTTCGATATCGTCAACGTCATTCAGGGAACCGCCAAGCTTTCGCAGGCGCTGATCCGTGACAAGCGACTCGAAACGCTGTTCCTGCTGCCGGCCTCGCAAACGCGCGACAAGGATGCTCTCACCGAGGAAGGCGTCGCGGACGTCATCGACAAGCTGCGCTCCGTTTTCGACTACGTCTTCTGCGACAGCCCGGCCGGCATAGAGCGGGGCGCGCAACTTGCCATGCGCTTTGCCGACGAGGCGGTAATCGTCACCAACCCGGAAGTGAGCTCGGTCCGCGATTCCGATCGCATCATCGGCCTGCTCGACTCCAGAACGATGAAAGCCGAGCAAGGTGAATCGATTGTCAAACACGTCCTCGTCACACGCTACGATGCTGCGCGCGCTGCCCGCGGCGAGATGCTGAGCATCGATGACGTGCTCGAGATCCTGTCGACGCCCTTGCTGGGAATAATTCCCGAGAGCCAGGACGTGCTGCGCGCATCCAATGTGGGCGCGCCGGTTACGCTCAGCGAAAACACCAACCCCGCCGCACGCGCCTATATCGACGCGGCAAGAAGACTCGAGGGCGAGGACCTGCCGGTCATTCTGCCTTTCGAGCGGAGGGGCCTCCTCGACCGGCTGTTGGGAAGGAGGGCAGCATGAACCTGCTCGATATCTTCAAGCGCCGCGGCAGCGCGCCCGTGGCGCGCGAACGCTTGCAACTGCTGTTGGCTTACGAGCGTCGAAGCCGCAACCAGCCCGATCTCGTCTCCGTGTTGCGCGAGGAGATCATGGCGGTGATCGCCCGGCATGTTCAGGTCGACCAGGATTTCCTGCAGGTGAGCATGGATCACGGCGAAACGACGTCGAGATTGGAGATCGACATCCAGATCCCCAACAAGGTCGCAATGCCCATGGCCGCGGCGTTCTAACGGAATCCTCCGGCCAGGGCTTGCGTCGGCTGCTGCCGAGGTTGCGGCGCCGTGGTTGGCGTGTTTGACCCGGTCGCCACCGGCAAGTTCTCGCAATTCGAGGACAATAACCACTCCCTCACCAAAACCCCGCGGCCGTTTCCAGTCGCGGGGGGCCTTGGGAGGGCCTTTCGAAACCCGTGATCAAATGTTGGCGAGCAATTCGTTGACGCGGCTTTCCATGTCGGCAAGGGCGGTGTCGACGTCCTTCTGGCCACTGATTGCTGCACTCATCTCTTCGCCGATAATGTCTTGGATCGCAAACTGACGCTGTACGGCGGACGGCAGCGGCTTGCCGAGATCAGCGACCGCAGAGATCGTGTTGCGATGCGGCAGGGCCTTGAAGGCGTCCGAGGTGATGACGGCCTTATAGGCCGGCAGGTGACCGGTGCGTGACCATTCGAAGTCGTTGTCGGCGAAGAACTTCAGGAATTTACCGATGGCCGCGATCTGTTCAGGCGTGCGGTCTTTCTGCGAAACGGCCCAGGTGTGGCCGTCGGCATATTGCGCGTGGGCGCCGCCAAACAGCTGCGGATACGGATAGACCGCATAGCCGCCCTTGTTGAGCGCCGTACCCTTGGTCTCGGACTGGGCGTTGTAATCGCCGACCACCCAGGTGCCGTTAAGGTGGACGCCACCCTCGCCGGCAAGGAAGGCGTTGATCGAGCCGCCATAATCGAGATCCTTGGTGGTGTAGCCCTTCTCGAAGATCGCCTTGTACATCTCGACGACCTTCTTGGCTTCCGGCGTATTCAACTTCACATGCTTCGGATCGGCGAAGAAATCGGAATCCTGCTGGAAAAGATAGGTGTAGAGGTTGCGTGTGTAGAGTGCAGTCTCATTGCTCAGGTTCTGGACGAAATAAGGCTTGCCCGTCTTCTGCTTGAACTGTTCGGCCTGGGCGAGCAGTTCCTCGGGCGACTTTGGAAAAATCGGCGTGCCGTCGGCATTGACGAGGCCGGCTTGTTTGAAAAGATCCATGTTGACGTGATAGAGCATCGTCCAGCTGTCGATCGGCAGGCCATAGACCTTGCCGTCTTTGGTGGCGCCATTGCGTGCCGCGTCGGTGAAGGCGTCGGGTGTCACGCCGACCGACTTCAAGAGATCGTCGAGCGGCATCAACAGGCCCTTCGACTGATAATCCGACAGTACGGATTCATGGATCGTGACGATGTCCGGAGCGTCGCCTGAAGCGAACTGCGCGGTCAGCTGATCATAGCCGGGCCATTCCACGGTGGTGACGTTGACATGGACATCGGGATTGTCGGCGTTGAACTTGTTGATTAGCGAGGTGATGATGCCGCATTCGCCAACGGCCTTGGTGGCATCGGTGTTGGTGCCGAAATCGGCATCGCAGGCGCCGAAAAAGCGCTGCACGCTCAGCTCCGTGGCCGCGAAGCTTGGACTTGCGAGCATCATTGCGCCCGCAGAGACTGCGGCAAACAGTATTTTCTTCAGTTTCATATCAGTTCCTCCTACTGAGTTTCCGCCGCTCCACCCTGGATTGGCTTTCGTGCTTCAATTGCTGCGCATTCCCCCGGCCGTCAGGCAATCTTCGTTATCTCACCGCAGCGCCGGAGACCGCCGTGACGATGTATTTCTGGAAGAACAGGTAGACGATCAGGATCGGTGCACCGGCGAACACCGCCTGCGCCATCAGGAAGCCGATGCCTTCGGACTGGGCGAAGTTGGTCTGGGTCGAGGCCATGCCGACCGTCAGCGTGAACATGTCCTTCTTCGTCGCCGAAATCAGCGGCCAGAAGTAGTCGTTCCAGGCGCCGAGAAAGGTGAAGATGCCGAGCGTCGCCTGCGCAGGCAGCGTGAGCGGCAGAAGCACCTTCCAGAAAATTCTGAGCCGGCTGGCGTTATCGAGCATGGCGGCTTCGTCCAGCTCCTTCGGGATGGCCTTGAAATACTGGGTCATCAGGAAGACACCGAACGGAGCCGAAAGGCCCGGCAGAATGAGCCCTTGATAGGTGTTGTGGAACTTCAGCATGCTGAAGATCTGGTGACGGGCGACAAGCACGGCCTGTTCCGGGACCGCCAGACCGAACAGCACGATCACGAACAGCACGTCTCGGCCGGGGAAATTCAGCCGTGCAAAGCCGTAGCCGGCGAGCGACGACAGGATCAACGTGCCGAGCGTCAATCCGCCCGAGACGATGATGCTGTTGCGCACCCAGATGAACACCGACGAGGTGCCGACGGTGTTGATGTAGTTCTTCAGCGTATAGGGTGCGTGAAACACCGAGTTCGGATCGGCCATCAGCTCCGTATTGTCCTTGAGTGACAGGCCGATGACCCACAGAACCGGCGCGATCATGATGATCGAAAGCAGGATGACCAGGGCCAATAACAAATGGTCGCCAAATGCCCGGCCCTTGATGGAAGCTGCTGGGGCGCTCATGCCTGGTCTCCCCTGCTGCGTGTCACCAGGTACTGGGCCATGGCCGCGACTAGGATGAGCATGAACAGGATTTCCGATGCAGCGGCGCCCAGGCCGAGATCCCAGCGACGGAATGCGGTATCGTAGATGTAGAGCACGATCGGCTTGGTCAGATTGTTCGGACCGCCGCGCGTCATCAGCCAGGCCTGGCCGAACAGCTGGAATTGCAGCACGATCTGGATGATGATCACCAGGATGAAGGTCCGCTTGATCGACGGCAGCGTGATCGACCGCAGCGTCTGCCAGCGATTGGCATTGTCCAGCGCTGCCGCCTCGTAAATGTCCTGCGGGATCTGCTGGAGTGCTGAGAGAAAGAGCATCATCGGCAGGCCGATGCACCACCAGATGGTGGCAATGGCGATGCCGACCATCGCCAGGCTGGGATCGGAAATGAAGGCCGGAGCCGTTGCGCCGAACCACCCGTAGATCGTCGACAACAGGCCGACATTCGGAATGAAGACGATGCGCCAGATCAGCGTGACGATGGTGACCGACAGCACCGACGAGGAAAAGAACAGCGTCCGCAAAACCGCGGCAGTGCGCGTGCGGCGGTTGAGGCAAAGCGCCAGGAAAAGGCCGATCAGCGCCAGCGTCGGCACCGTCAGAAGCACGAAATAGAAGGTGTTCCAGATCGATTGCAGGAAGACCTTGTCGTGATACAGCCTGGCGTAATTGCCGAGACCGACAAAATTTCCGGACGAGAACGTGTCGGCCTTGTGGAAACTCAGCCACATCCCCCAGAGCAGCGGGAAGAGCAGCAGCGTGGTGAAGAAGAACAAGAATGGCGCAACGAAAATGACGTTTCGCCATTGCGGCGCATAGATGTCGGCGGTAGGGGCTCTGACGCCGACAGCAAGCGTCGCGGTCGGGGACATCGCCAGCCGGTCAGCCATCTCAGGCCTCCCTCGCATGCCAGGCGCGGCCGGTCTCGTTGAACAGATGCGATTTCTGGCCATCAAAGGCGAGCCCGATTCTGTCGCCGACGGCGACGCGGCTGTTGCCGGCATCCGAGCCGACGATCTGCTGGCCATCGCCCAGCCGCGCGTAGATCAGGGTGCGTTCGCCGAGCCGCTCGAGCACATCGACCACGCCGCCGGCATTGCCCTGTCCGGCCGCAACGATGCGCACGTCTTCAGAACGGATGCCGAAAGTGTACTTGCCATCGGTCAGTTGGCTGGAGGCGATCTCGGTCTGCACCGAGACGCCGTCCGCAAACCTGGCCGTGGCGTTCTCGCCGGATCTGTCAAGCGTCGCATCGACGAAGTTCATCGCCGGCGCGCCGATGAAACCCGCGACGAATTTGGTCGCCGGGCGCTCGTAGATCTCCATCGGGGTACCGATCTGGTCGATCTTGCGATTGTTCATGACGACGATGCGGTCGGCCAGCGTCATTGCCTCGACCTGGTCATGGGTGACGAAGATCATCGTCGATTGCAGCCGCTGGTGAAGCTGGGCAAGCTCGATGCGGGTGCGGGTGCGCAACGCCGCATCGAGATTGGAAAGCGGCTCGTCGAACAGAAAGGCCTTCGGCTCCTTGACGATCGCACGGCCGATGGCGACGCGCTGGCGCTGGCCGCCGGAGAGCTGGCCCGGCTTGCGATCGAGCAGATGCGGCATTTCGAGGATGCGGGCGGCTTCGTTGATGCGCGCCTCGATGACCTTGCCTGGTACGCCGATATTCGCAAGCCCGAAGGCCATGTTGTCGCGCACCGTCATATGCGGATAAAGCGCATAGGACTGGAACACCATGGCAATGCCGCGCTTGCCCGGTGGCAGATGATCGATGCGCTCGTTGTTGATGGCAATCTCGCCGCTATCGACAGCTTCGAGCCCGGCAATCATTCGAAGAAGCGTCGATTTTCCGCAGCCGGACGGGCCCAGGAACACGATGAATTCGCGTGCCCTTATGGAGAGCGACAGATGATCCAGCACCGTCATGGCACCGAACTGCTTGCTCACGTTCCTGATCTCGATATCGGCCGTCACGTCGACGCTCCTCCTCAGCGTTTGCGCTTTCTCGATGATCCGCCTGAACTCAGAGCCTCAGGCGTATGACCTGGTAGGAATAGGCCGGCAGTGACAGGCTCAGCTTGCCGCCGGCGAGCGAGGCGCCCTCACCCTTCCTGAGGCCGACATTGCCAGGGTTTTCGGCCGAATTGACGGCTTTCAGATCGGCGTGTGCCATCACCTGGTGATCGACGATCTCCGCCGCGCCGAAGCCGGTGAGGTCGACCACTGTTTCGATTGCCTCGCTCGAATGGCGGTTGACGGCGAAGAAGGTGACGTGGCCGGTTTGCCTGTCGTGCACGCCGGCAACATCGACATAGGCGACGTCGCCCGCAACGCTGGATTTGTAGGTCGGGCTTTCCACCTTGAGATCCAGCGCATTGCCGCGACCATGGTTAGAAGCAAACAGATAGGGATAAAAAATCGTCTGTCGCCATGCCGGGCCATTCGGAACGGTCATGATCGGCGCGATGACATTGACCAGTTGTGCCAGGCAGGCGATCTTGACGACATCGGAACGGCGGATGAAGGTGTTGAGGATCAGGCCGACCTGCAGCACATCCTCGAAATTATAGATGTCTTCGAGCAACGGCGGGGCGAACGGCCAGCCGTTGCTGCCGCCGAGTATCTTCCTGTCCTGCTCCTTGGAATGGTACCAGACGTTCCATTCGTCGAACGAGATGTAGACCTGCTTGTTGGAGCGCTTCTTGGCCTTGATATACTCGATGACGCCGGCGACCGAGACAATGTAGTCGTCGAGCTTTTCGCTCATGGCGAGATAGTTCGGAGCGTCGTTGGCTTCGTTGTCGAAATACATGTGCAGCGAGATGTAGTCGACCTCGTTGTAGGTATGGTCGAGAACCGTCGCTTCCCATTCAGGGTAGGTCGGCATCTTGGCATTCGAAGAGCCGCAGACCACCAGCTCGAGTGACTTGGAGAAGGCGCGCATGGCCTTGGCCGTCTCATGCGCCAGCCGGCCATACTCGTCCGCGGTCTTGTGGCCGATCTGCCAAGGGCCATCCATTTCATTGCCGAGGCACCAGAGCTTGACGTCGAACGGCTCCTTGCGGCCGTTGGCGATGCGCCTGTCGCTCCATTTGCTGCCGCCGGGATGGTTGGCGTACTCCAGCAGGTTGCGGGCTTCATCGAGGCCGCGCGAGCCGAGATTGACGGCAAGCATCATCTCGGTGTTGGCGGAGGTGCACCAATCGGCAAATTCATGCAGGCCGACTTCGTTGCTTTCCGATGTGTGCCAGGCGAGGTCGAGGCGCACTGGGCGCTGTTCCTTGGGGCCAATGCCGTCTTCCCAATTGTAGGCCGAGACGAAATTGCCGCCGGGATAGCGGACGATCGGAACATTGAGTTCCCTGACGAGATCGATGACGTCTTGACGCATGCCGTTGGCATCCGCTGTCGGATGGCCGGGCTCATAGATGCCGGTGTAAACTGCCCGCCCCAGATGCTCGATGAAGGATCCGTAGAGCCTCGGATCGATTTCCGAGACGACATAATGCGGATGAGCCGTGACGGCTGCCTTCATGCATTCCTCCCATCGATATCACAAACGATGATTTAAATCATCTTGCCCGATATCAAAGAGGAATTGGTAGCCCTTCGTCAAGCCAAAATACCCAAATGTAGGACAATTAGACGAACGCTTTGGCACAGCAGAAAGCCAGATAGTTGAAATTGCTGCGTTATCTTCAGAACCCGGTTTCATGATATCAACCAGTTTTGATCCTGAGCAGGATGTCCTGATCGTAATTTCCAAAGCCCTTGCCGAAAATATTGATCCCGCCGGGGCGCTTGGCGTCGTCCTTGACGCCGATACGGACGCGGATTGAATGATGGCTCTTCAGATCGAGTGCGGCGAGGCCGGTTTCGGAAATCCTGAGGCCGTCGACATGGGTGCCGTCATTGGCAATTCGCCAGTTCTTCAGCTTACCGTATTGCGAGCCCTTGAGCTTCCACCAGGAGGGCGTGAAGACGCCGCGCTTGTCGCCGAAATCCCCCGGCGACGTCCAGGTGCCGACATCGACGCCATTGATCGTCAGCGTGATGTCCGAGGGCCAATCGGCGCTGGTACCCGGCACTTCCGAAGACAGCTCTATCGCAACTTCGAGTCCGGTGATCTCGGCATTGGCGAGCTTGGCATTGTTGGGGAACTGGTATTCGACAAAACCGCGCGTGAACCATAGCAGACCAGCTTTCATGCGGTCCGGATCGAGGAAAGTGTTGGGAACATCGAGCAGACCGATGATGCCGTCTGGCGAACAAAGGCCGCAGGGCGCGGTAACCTCGAAGCCGGTATAAAGCCCGATCGGCATCGACACTTCGATCGCGTCGTTCTTGACCGCACGATATTCGCTCTTGAACACGACGAGCACTTCTTCGGCCATCGGATAACAGATTTTCTGACTGCCTTTCTTCGCTTTCAGGTTCTCGGTGCGGATCAACCCCGCATCCTCCAGCACCTGGATGTTGGTCGAGACGGTCGACTGCGGAAGCGACAGCACGGCGGCGATTTCGTTGACATTCATCGGCCCCTTCTCATGCAGCAGTTTCAGCATCGAGATCCGCGCCGAGGAGGCAAGCCCCTTGAGCACGGCAATGCCTTCCTCAGGTTCAATCACCAGAAAATTGCGACTCATGAAATTGTCCGGCCCATGTAAAATCTATATCCGAAATTACCCTGTATATCGGGATATCTGATTTAATCAACATGCAGGCGGAACGCCGGGCAATTTGTTGAATCCGGCAGGGCGAGGGTCGCGCGGTGGCCCTGCACAGAATTTGTGCAGGAGCCATATGCAGAGTGGACACCTGAACGCCGATCGCCCAATCTAGTCCGGAGCCGAGCCCGGTGATGGCGGCTTGCACATAAAGTGGTTGGACGGGTCGTGACCAAAGGGTGGAAATTATACGATCAGCGACTGGCCTGGGTCCTCGTCGCGCCTGTGCTTTTACTGCTTACCCTGCTTCTGCTGCTGCCGATCGCGATGATGACGGTCTACACGTTTTTCACCTTCGTCACCGCGGGGGTGGAGTCGGCGGTGCTGACCTTCGACAACTGGAAGGAATTCCTCACCGACAGCTACTATCACGGTTTTCTTTGGAAGACCGTTCGCGTCGGCGCCATCACCGCTGTGATCTGCGCGATCCTTGGCTATTTCCCCGCCTATTTCATCTGGGCCACGACCTTCAGGCACAAATGGCTGTTGTTGCTGCTGCTCATCGTGCCGTTCTGGATCAGCTTCACCATCCGGACATTCTCGTGGATCCATATTCTCGGCGAACAGGGGCTGATCAACGTCGTGCTCATCAGGCTGGGGGTTATCAACGAACCGTTGCCAATGCTCTACACCGAGGGCGCCGTCATCATGGGGCTGCTGCATTTTCTGCTGCCCTATATGATCCTGAACGTCTATGTCAGCCTGGAAAGCATCGACCGCACGCTGATCGCCGCCGCCCGCTCGATGGGCTGTACCAGCGCGCAGGCGTTTCGCGAAGTGACCCTGCCGCTATCGATGCCGGGGCTGGGCGCCGGGCTGCTGCTCTGCTTCGTGCTGGCGGCCGGCTCCTATGTGACGCCGCAGCTGCTCGGCGGCAGCCGCGATGCGCTGTTCGGCAACTTGATCTACGACACCATCATGGGGCAGCTCAATTGGCCGATGGGCGCCACGCTTTCCATCGTCCTGTTCATTCTGCTCGGCGCGGCCGCGGCCGCCTACAGCCGCTATATGGGCCTATCGCAGATCATGAAGGGCCTCAGTGCATGAGAGCGGATCATCCCGATCGCGAAGGCAGATGGGCGTGGCGGCTGACCGGCGCGATCACGGTGTGCGTCTACGTCTTCATGTTTGCGCCGATCCTCGCCACGGTCGTGCTTTCCTTCAACGCCTCGATGTTCGGCGGCTTTCCCCTCACCGGCTTCAGCCTGCGATGGTACGAAAAGCTGCTCACCAACGAGCCGGTTCTCGACGCTTTCCGGACATCGATGTGGATTGCCCTGGTGACGGCAACGGTGACGACGCTGCTCGGCATCATGGCGGCATTGGCGCTGGTGCGCTTCGAGTTCCGTGGCAAGCAGGCGATCAACACGCTTGTCATTCTTCCCGCGCTGGTCCCCGAAACGATACTCGGCGTCGGCCTGCTGGTCATGATCAAAGCCGTCGACCAGCCGCGCAGCATGACGCTGCTGGTGCTCGGCCACATTCTGCTCACGCTCCCCTACGTGGTGCTGATCGTCCAGGCGCGCATGGTCGGCATAAAACGCTCCTATGAGGAGGCGGCGCTTTCGCTCGGGGCGCCGCGTGTGTCGACATTCCGCGAAATCACGCTGCCGCTGCTCATTCCCGCAGTGCTTGCCAGTGTTCTGCTCGCTTTCACCATTTCGTTCGACAACACCTCGGCCAGCCTGTTCTGGCGGCCGGCGGGCGTCGAGACCATGCCGACGCAAATCCTTTCGATGCTGAAGATCTCGATCAGCCCTGAGGTGAACGCGCTCGGAACCATCATGATCCTTTTGACGGTCGGCATTCCCTTGGCTGGCGGGCTCATCCTGCAAAGCCTCACCTGGTTCAAGGCAGGCAAGTGAAAATGAAAATGGGAGAATGGAAATGAAACTGACAACCACCAAACGACTGGAACGGCTCAACGAACGCTATGCCAATGGCGACATCAGCCGGCGATCATTCCTGACGCTGACGGCCGCCGCTGCCGCCGCCACCGGGCTTTCCGTGCCCTGGATGGGACGGGCGCTGGCCGCGGTTTCGGAAGTGCGCTTCGACGGATGGGGCGGCGTGGTGCAGGAGGCGATCGATAAGTACGCGTTCCAGCCTTACACCGCCAAGTCCAAGGTCAAGGTCGTCCAGGGTACCTTTGGCGACGAGAACGAGATCATCACCAAGATCAAGACGTCGAAACCAGGCGACTTCCAGATCGTCCATTCTTCCGGCGTCAACTACTACATCAAATACGTCAATGGCGGTTTCAATTCGGAGATCAACGAGGCGAACATTCCGAACATGGCGAATGTCCTGACCGCCATGATCGAGCCGTTCCGCAAGATCACGCCGAAGCTGTCGGCAGTGCCATATGATTACGGCACCACCGGCATCGCCTACAACAACAAGGTCATCTCGCCGGAGGAAGCCAAGGAAAAGGGCGCCAACCTGCTTACCGACACGAAATATGCCGGCAAGATCGGCGGCTACGCCGATATGACGACGCGCGTCTGGTATGCGGCGCTGCAGACGAAACAGGACCCCAACAACATTCAGGACATGGACGTCGTCTGGGCCAAGGTTCGCGAGACACGCGACCTGGCCAAGAAATTCTGGAGTTCCGGCGCGGAACTGATGGACCTCCTTTCGCGCAACGAGATCGTCGTCACCGATGCCTGGTCAGGACGTGTCGCCGCCCTGCAGCAGCAGGGCCAGCCGATCGGCTATCTCGACCCTGCCGGCTCATACGCGTGGATGGAGGATATGCTAGTGCTCAAGGGTTCGCCGATGGCCGAATGCGAGGAACTGATCAACTTCATGCTGGATCCGGCCACGTCGATCGCCGTCGCCGAGGGCCAGAACTATCCGCCATCGCTTGACCCCACCAAGGTGAAGCTGACCGACAAGATCGCGACGCTTCCGGCCTTCGACCCGACTGGATCGATGAAATCGCTGACCTTCGCCGATCCGCTCTACTGGGCGAAGAACGAAGACGCCTGGACCAAGCAATGGGACAGGGTGTCGAAAGGTGCATGACGACAACAGCCACGACCCGCAGCCCCGGCCGGCTTCGGCCGGGGCTAATGGCGACCCGCTCGCCCAGAGCGAGAGGCAGCAGCCTATAGAAAAGCCTGCGGTCGAGTTTCGCGACATCGATATTTTTTACGGCAAGTTCGCCGCTGTGCGCGATTTTTCACTGGCGATCCACAAGGGTAGTTTCGTCACCTTGCTGGGGCCGTCCGGGTGCGGCAAGACGACGATCCTGCGATCGATCGCGGGCCTGGTCGACATCTCCGGTGGCCAGATCTCGATCGGCGGAAAGCGGGTCGACGACATCCCGATCTACAAGCGCAACATTGGTCTGGTGTTCCAGAACTACGCGCTCTTTCCGCACAAGAACGTCTTCGACAACGTCGCATTCGGCCTGAAATACCGAAACGTGCCGAAACCGGAAATCGTGCGCCGGGTCAAGAAGGCGCTGGATATGGTGCGGCTGCCCGGCAGTGAGACAAAGCTGCCGTCGCAGCTCTCGGGCGGCCAGCAGCAACGCATCGCACTGGCCCGCGCCATCGTCTTCGAGCCGGAAGTGCTGCTGCTGGACGAGCCCTTGTCGGCGCTCGACGCCAATATGCGCGAGGACATGCGCGTCGAGATCAAGAAAATCCAGAGGGAGACGGGCATCACCGCTATCTTCGTGACGCACGACCAGGAAGAAGCCTTGTCGATGTCCGACCACATTGTCGTGATGAACGCCGGCCTGATCGAGCAGAACGGCTCCCCCGCGCAGGTCTATGACCAGCCGGCCACCGCATTCGTCGCCAATTTCCTTGGCAAGGCCAACATGCTGCCCGGCAGCGTGACAGTGATGGACGGCAAGATGGCGACGATCGCGCTGGCCACCGGCCATGTCGTAAAGGCGGCCGCGCCGAAGGCGCTCGCGACCGGCAGCGCGGTCACCGTCGTCGTTCGCCCGCAGAAGCTTACCGTCGGTACCGCCGGTGCTGCCAACAGGCTGGCGGGACGGATCGTCTCGACCTCCTATCTCGGCGGCAATGCGGTCTACGAGATCGACATCGGCGCCGGCACGCTGGTGCGCGCCAACACGTTGATCGACGGCCAGCCGCTGCGTGAAGGCGAAGCGGTCGATGTCTGCTTCGACCCGCTGGGCTGCGTGCTTCTCGACGCGCAAGGCTTACGCATCGCCTAGCGAGGCGGAACTGAGCCGTTCAGTCTTTCGCGTCACCCTTTGGCCCGAGAAACCGCGCATAGACCTCACCGACAATACCGCGCCGGAAAACCAGCACGCAGGCCATGAAGGTCAGGCCGGTGGCGATGGTCACCGGAAAGTTCGAGGTGGCGAGCGTGTTTTCCAGGCCGACGACCAGACTGGCGCCGATGATCGGCCCGGCCATGGTGCCGATGCCGCCGAGGAGCGTCATCAGGATCACCTCGCCCGACATCTGCCAGGTGACGTCGGTGAGCGTGGCAAACTGAAAAACGATCGCCTTGAGCGCGCCGGCCAGCCCGGCCAATGTTGCCGACATGACGAAAGCCGCCAGCTTGTAGTTGGCGACGGAATAGCCGAGCGAAATGGCCCGGCTCTCGTTTTCCCGGATGGAACGCAGGATCATGCCGAAAGGCGAGTTGATGATGCGCCAGATGGCGAACACGCCGATCAGGAAGACCGCCAGCACGAAATAATAGATGTTCATCGAGACGTTCACGTCGAGCATTCCAAGCAGCCTGCCGCGCGGCACGCCCTGGATGCCGTCCTCACCTCCGGTGAACGGCGCCTGCACGCAGAAGAAGAAGAACATCTGCGACAGCGCCAGCGTGATCATGGCGAAATAGATGCCTTACCGGCGGATGGCAAAGAAGCCCATCACAAGGCCGAGCAGCGCAGCTCCCAGGACACCGAGCAGGATGCCCGCTTCCGGCGGGCAGCCCCAGACCTTGACCGCGTATGCGGTGAAATAGGCCGCCCCGCCGAAGAATGTCGCATGGCCGAAGGACAACAGCCCAGTGTAGCCGAGCAGAAGGTTGAACGCGCAGGCAAACAGCGCAAAGCACAGCATCTTCATAAGGAAGATCGGATAGACGAAGAAAGGCGCCACCGGCGGCGCCAGGATGCCGAGCCCGACCAGCGCCCATTCAAGCCGTGCCGAATTCTTGGCACACGTCTCGCGAAGTGTCAGTTCGGCCATCTCAGGCATCCCTTCCGAACAGGCCGGCTGGCCGGACCAGAAGCACGATTGCCATGATGACGAAGACCACCAGATTGGAGGCTTCGGGATAGAAGACCTTGGTCAGGCCTTCGGCGAGGCCAAGCATGTAACCGGTGACGATCGCCCCGAGGATCGATCCCATGCCGCCGACCACGACGACGGCGAAGACGACGATGATGAGGTCAGATCCCATCAGCGGGCTCACCTGATAGATCGGCGCGGCGAGAACCCCCGCAAGCCCGGCAAGAGCGGCGCCGAGGCCGTAGGTGAGGGTCAGCAGCAACGGCACGTTGACGCCGAAAGCCTGCACCAGCCCGGGGTTCTCCGTCGCCGCCCGCAGATAGGAGCCCAGCCTGGTCTTCTCAATCAGCGCCCAGGTGCCAAAACAGACGATCATCGAGGCGACCACTACCCAGCCGCGGTAATTAGGCAGGAACATGAAGCCGAGATCGGTTCCTCCCGAGAGCAGCGGCGGCACGGAATAAGGGCTTCCCGATACGCCATATACGCCATAGTAGTAACGGAACACTCCTTCGAGCACGAGCGCGAGGCCAAAGGTGAAAAGCAACCCGTAGAGCGGGTCGATGTCGTAAAGCCTCGACAGCGCCAGGCGCTCGACCACGACGCCGAAGCCGCCGACGATCAGCGGCGACAGGATCAGAGCCGGCCAGTAGCCGATGCCAAACCGGGTGAGAAGCAGGTACCCGACGAAGGCGCCGAGCATATAGAGCGCGCCGTGGGCAAAATTGATGACGCGCATCAGGCCGAATATGACAGCCAGGCCCAGGCTCAACATTGCGTAGAACGAGCCGTTGATGAGGCCGACCAGCAATTGGCCGAGGAATGCCTGAACGGGTATTCCGAAGATCATCGTCATAGCGTCGGATCGTGCGGCGTCCAGATCGGCCTCTATTCTCGCCGAAGCGACGATTACGGCTGAACGGTCCTGATCCGATATCGCTGAACGAGAATTCCCTCGTCAACCGCCGGCTGGATGATGGCAAGCAACCAGGCGGCCCTCGCCAATGCTTTGGAGAAGCGGACGGTCGCTGCGGCAGATCGGGGTGGCAGCTGGGCAACGGGTGTGGAACCGGCACCCTGAGGGTGGGCTCATCGGGCTGGGCAGGTCACCCTTGAGCACCAGCCGGCCGCGCCGCGCCCGGTCGATGCTGGGTATCGGCACGGCGGAACGCAGCGCCGCGGTGTAATGATGTCTGGGCGCCGCAAAGACCTCGTCGGTCGGCCCGCTCTCCACGATCGATCCCAGATACATCACCGCCACACGGCTCGAGATCTGACGCACCACGGAAAGGTCGTGAGCGATGAACACATAAGTCAGGTTGTACTCCTCGCGCAGGTCGGCGAGCAGATTGACGATCTGCGCCTGGATCGACACGTCGAGCGCCGAGACCGGCTCGTCGGCCACGATCAGCCGTGGCCGCAGCGCCAGCGCGCGGGCGATGCCGATACGCTGGCGCTGGCCGCCGGAGAATTCGTGCGGGTAGCGCGATGCGTGCTGGGGCGACAAGTCGACCCGGCGCAGGAGCTCGGCCACGCGGTCCGCCATTTCCGATGCCGAGAGGCGTTCATGGATGCGGAACGGATCGGCCAGCAGATCGCCGACCCGCCGGCGCGGATTGAGCGAAGCGCTGGGATCCTGAAAGACCATCTGCATCTGCCGCCGCAACGGACGAAGCTGGCGCTGGGAGGCGTCGCTGATGTCGCGGCCCTCGAATTCCAGCGACCCCGAGCTGATTTCGGTCAGACGCACCAGACACCGGCCAAGCGTGGATTTGCCGCAACCGGACTCGCCGACGATGCCGAGGGTCTCCCCGGGCCAGATGTCGAGCGACACCGTATCAACCGCATGCACGGTCCGGCGCTGCGCCGGGAAGATCGAGCGGCCGACGCTATAGCGCTTCGACAGGTCGCCGGCACGAAGCAGCGGACGTTCGCGTGGCATGGCATTCATCGTTGCATCTCCACCACGCCGCCAGGCCTCTGGGCAGCGAATTGTCTGCGCGTAGGCTCCGGCAACAGGCACGCGGCGCGATGCCTCTCGCCTTGCATGATCGGCAGTTGAACCAGACAGGCGTCATGGCGAAAGGCGCAGCGGGGGCTGAAGGCGCAGCCTTTCGGCAGGTTGGAGAGCGACGGCGGAATTCCCGGAATGGCAGCGAGCCGGGCTGAACGTGGTCCCTCCATCGGCGGGATCGAGCCGAACAAGCCCCATGTGTAGGGATGCAGCGGCGCCCGGAACACGCTGCTCTTGCCG
This sequence comes from Mesorhizobium sp. M0296, assembly GCF_040321675.1. Classification (NCBI taxonomy): domain Bacteria; kingdom Pseudomonadati; phylum Pseudomonadota; class Alphaproteobacteria; order Hyphomicrobiales; family Phyllobacteriaceae; genus Mesorhizobium; species Mesorhizobium sp. M0296. Next base: position 95,265 of record NZ_JAMYRZ010000007.1, on the reverse strand, counting down.
CCCTCCTCGACAAAGCGTCCGCCATACATCACCAGTACCCGGTCCGCGACTTCGGCGACGACGCCAAGATCGTGCGTGACCAGGATCACAGCGGAACCGAACTGGTCGCGCAATCGTCCGATCAGTTCGAGGATCTGCGCCTGCACGGTAACATCGAGGGCTGTAGTCGGTTCATCCGCGACGAGCAGCGCCGGGTTGCACGAGAGCGCCATGGCAATCACCGCGCGCTGGCGCATACCGCCGGAAAGCTGGTGCGGGTAGCTGTCGATGACCCGATCCGGATTTGCGATGCCGACCGCATCCAGCAATTGCACGGCCCTCGCCCGTGCCGCTTTCGCCGACACTTTTTCATGCGCGCGGACCTGCTCGCCGATCTGGTTGCCGATCGTATGCACCGGGGTGAGCGCAGACATCGGATCCTGGAAGATCATCGCGATCTGGCGGCCGCGAATGGCATCGAGCGCACGCCGCTTGAGCCCGATCAGCTCCTGTCCCATGAAACGGATGGAACCGGAGACGATAGCGTTGGGGCTGTCGATCAACCCCATAATGGCGAGCAAGGTCTGGCTTTTGCCCGAACCGGATTCGCCGACCACACCGACGATCTCGCGCTGCTCGACGGAGAACGAAACACCTCCCACCGCGCGCACCAGGCCCTCGTCGCTGCGGAAGGAGACGGTGAGGTCCTTGACCACCAGAAGAGGAGCATCAGCCGACATCGCGAGCCCTCGGGTCGATGAAGACGAAGACCACGTCGACGACGAAGTTTGCCATCACCACGAAGAAGGCGGCGTAGATTACCGTGGCAAGGATCATCGGCAGATCGAGCGTCTGCAGCGCCTCGTAGGTCAGTTTTCCGACGCCCTGCAGTCCGAAGACCACTTCGGTCAGCAGCGCGCCGCCACCGACCAGGGCACCGAAGTCGAGGCCGAACATGGTAACAAATGCGACCAGCGAGGTCCTGAGGCCATGATGCAGCACCACCCGCCGCTCGCCGATCCCCTTGGCTCGGGCGGTGCGGATGAAATCCTCCTGCATCATCTCGATCAGGCTTGCCCGCAGCACCCGGCCGTAGAGGCCGACATAAAGGGTTGCCAGCGTGAACCACGGAATGACGAGCGCCTTGAACCAGCCCCAGGGATTCTCGGTCAGGGGGATGTAGCCGAGCGGAGGAACCCAGGAAAACAGCCAGCTGTCGTGCCAGCGGCTTTGCGTCAGCAGGTTGGCGACCTCGCCCAGCCAGAAGACCGGGATCGACACGCCTACCAGGCTCAGGATCATCAGCGCGCGATCAATGAATGTACCGCGCGTTGCGCCTGCGATCACACCGACGATCAATCCGCCGAGCACCCACAGCACTGCCGCGCCGCCGACCAGCGACAGCGTCACGGGAATGGCGCTTATCACGGTCGGGATGACGCGCTGCCCGCGATTGACGAAGGAGGTGAGATCGCGGCTGACGAAAAGCCGGTTCATCATCAGCCCATATTGCACCGGCAATGGCCGGTCGAGACCGAAATCGTGGCGCACCTGGATCAGCGTCTCTTGCGAAGCATTGCGGCCGGCAATGCGCGCCGATGGATCAGCGCCAGGCGTCGCAAAGAAGATCAGGAAAGCGACGACGCTGATACCGAACATAACCAGCACCATCTGGCCAAGCCGGAAGCCGAGCGCGGCAACCACTAGACGCCCCTCGGCGAGGATTTCGGATCGAGCGCGTCGCGCACGCCGTCGCCCAGAATGTTTAGGGCCAGCACCGTGATCACAATGGCTAGCCCCGGCGCCAGTGCCACGACCGGCCGCGAATAGAGCAGGCCCTGGCCGTCCTGGATGATCGTGCCCCAGCTGGCATCCGGCGGCTGCACGCCGATCGACAGGAACGACAGCGAGGATTCCGTCATCATGTTGAGCGCCAGGATCAACGGCACGAAAACGATGATGCGGGTCACCACATTGGGCATGATGTCGCGCAAAAGGATGCGCCAGGGCGATGCGCCAAGGCCGATCGCAGCGGTGACGAATTCGGCATGCATTAAGGTCAGGACATGGCCGCGGATCGGCCGCGCCACATAGGGCACATAGACGATGCCGATGATGAAGACCGGTAGCCACAGGCTGCCGGAGCGGATTTCGAACGGACCGATCTGGATACTCTGCGCAATCAGCACGATCGACAACGAAATCGCCAACAGGAAAATCGGAAAAGCCCAGAGCACGTCGAGAATGCGCGACAGGCCGATGTCGACGATGCCGCCGAAGAAGCCGGAAACGACCCCCAGGAATGTCGCGAGGACAAGGCACAGCACGGCTGCAGCACCCGAGATCAACAGCGAATCCCGTCCGCCGTAGAGCAGCCGCGCCGCGACGTCACGGCCCTGGTTGTCGGCACCGAGCATATAGGGGCCGATGCGCCAGGTCGGCCCGACCGGCGTCATGCCGAGGCCAAGGCCTTCGGTGGAGGGCTGCAGCACCGGCTGGGTCACCCCATCGACGACGATCTCGCCATTGAGATTGGTCACAAATGGATCGGTGCCGGAGACGTATCGCGCATAAAGCGGCGCCGCGAGCGAGGCGATCAGGATGACGACGAGCACGGCGAAGGCAGATATTGCCGAACGATCGCCTTTCAGCTTGCGCCAAGCGGTGCGCCACGGGCCATCGGTGGCCCGGCGAACCGGGATGGCAGGCTGGTCCGCAATGACATTGACCATGAACAGGATTGCCTGGGAAAAATCGCGGCCTGGAAGATGCGCTGATCCGCCGGAAAAGGAAATGCGACGGAGAGCCAGCGGCACTCCGTCGCATTGGCTCCGGTCGGCTATTCCACCCAGGACTGGCTGACAATCCAGTAGAATTGCGGGCTGAAGGTGAAGTTCTTCAGCCTGGAAGAGATCACATCGACGCGCTTTGGCGTGAACAGGACAGCGACCGGAGCCTTGTCCGTCACAGCCTTGTCGATGGCGGTCCAGAGTGTCGCGCCCTTGGCCGGATCGGCGATGGTGGCTGCCTCTGCCTCGTCCATCGATGCGTCGATCGACTTGTCGCAGAGCCCCGAAATATTGACCGAGGCGTCGGAGCCCGGCGTAAACGAGGCACAGCTGAACAAGACCTGCAGGAAATTCGATGGCGCCGGGTAATCCTGGAACCATTGCGAGATCGAAATCTGCACCTTGTTATTGGTGTTCTGGATATAGGTGAACTGTATGTTCTGCGAGATCGGCTTGACCGACGTCTTGTAGCCAAGCTGGTTGAGCACATCCTGCAGGTAGACGCCGATCGCCTTGGAGACCGTGGTGTCCTCGGTGATGATCGTCACCTCCTGACCTGCGGTTCCCGATTCAGCGACCAATTGCTTGGCCTTGTCCATATCCGCCGCCGACCACTTCTCACCTGGATTGGCGGTGAACGGGCAATAGGCTGCGAATGACGGGAAGCCCGGCGGCAGGATCTGACAGGCCGGCTGCGCCAGATTGCTGCCGCCGAAGAGCTTGACGATCGCGGCGCGGTCGATCGCGAAGTTCACGGCCTGGCGAACGCGGATGTCGTTGAACGGCGCCAGATTGGTGTTCATCGGCGCATACCACATTGCCGTCAGCGGATGAACGGTGACCTGCTTGGCATATTTGGTGCCGAGTTCGGCGAGACGGTCGGACGGCGGCGGGTCGAACATCCAGTCCGCCTGGCCGTTCTCGACAGCGGTCACCGCCGCCTCGTCGGTTAGGCCGAATTCGTAGTCGATCTCGTCCGGATATCCGGCCGGCTGCGCTTCCTTGCTCCATTCCTTGAAATGAGGGTTGCGCACAATCTTCATCAGCTTGTTGGGATCGTAGCTGGCGATCATGTAGGGTCCGGTGCCCGGAATCGGATCGGTGCCGGCGTCCTTCAGCGGCGCGCTCGCCGGCAGGATCGACGCATGCGGAACAGCCAGCTTCTGCAGGAACTCGGCATCCGGCTGGGCCAGGTTGAAGGTAATGTTTCCGGCCGCGTCGTCGACCGACAGGCCACCTTCGAGGGTACACGTCGCAGGCGTCTTCAAGCACGCATCCGCGCCGACGATGCCTTTGTAGAAGGTCCCGGCCGTCGGCCCGCTGGTCTTGAAGATGCGTTGGAACGAAGCCACCACGTCCTTCGTGGTGACATCCGTGCCATCCGCGAATTTGATGCCCTTGCGCAGCTTGAAGATGTAGGTCTTGCCGCCGTTCTCGACCTGCGGGAGGCTTTCCGCCAGGTCCGCGACGACTTCGAAGCCGGTCTTGTCCCCGGCCTTCTTGTAGGTCACCAGGCCATCGTATAGGACATAATTGATCTGGAAATACTGCAGCGTGTAGTTGATGTGCGGATCGGCGGTGCCTGCCGCGGCATTGGCCAGCAATCGGAGTGTGCCGCCTGGCTTGCCCTCGGTGGCCAAGGCACTGCTTGCCGGCGACATCATGGTCACGCCGAGCAGAGCCAGGCAGGGTATCAACGCTGCAAATGCTTTTTGGGGTCGCATATTTGTTCCCTCATGGAGGCGCGTCGGCTTTTGCCGCGCTGAACCCGGTCGATCGACCATTGCGCGGCTGAAACAGTCTGGGTTTGTGAACGGTGTCCGCTACTTGGCCCAATCGCAAAAGACTACGGCGAGCGAAGCCGGACGGGATAGCTATTAAGATAGATAGGGTCGGACAGGCTTATCCCCGCCTATTTGTTGAGCAGCCGGCCGACATGGCTATTTGACAAGCAATCATCAGCGGGTAAGCTTGCCCGATGCAAAGCCTTCCAGGCGATCTAGAGAGCCGGTTCCAAACCGGAATGAGCATCGACGCTGCCATGGCGGTGGCAACGGAGGTGCTGGAGCCCATCGGTTTCACCGCATTCATCTACGACTATACGCCCGTGCCGGTCAGTCACAAGGGCGAGCTTATCACGCCCTCGTTGATGGCTCTGCGCAACGTGCCGCGCGACATGCAGGATCTCTGGTGCAAGGGCGGATATTATCAGCTTGACCCGGTGCAGGAGGCCGCGCTCACCGTATCGAGACCGTTTCTCTGGTCGCACAGCGGCGTTCAGAGCACCGTCATGCAGCGCGTGCTCCAGTCCAAGCACGATCCTGTGGTCAGCTATTTGCTTGACACCAGGATGACCTGCGGCGTCACCGTACCCATTCGCCTTGCCGGCGGCGATCTCGCCACCTTCACCGCGATCCGTGCCGATCCGGAGGCCGGGTTCGAGCTCGAAGCCAGACCCTTGATCGCCGCGATCGGAGATCTGGGTCATCTGCTGCATGACTCCGCCTACGCCGGTTTCGACGCCGGAATCCGCACCTGCCAACATGTCCATCTGACGTCGCGCGAACGTCAGTGCCTGCGCCTGGCCGCTGCCGGACTGACGGCCAAGCAGGTCGCGCGTGAGATTGGCCGCGCGGTGCCTACCGCAACGCTGCACCTCAACGCGGCGACGCGAAAGCTTGGCGCGCGCAACCGCTTCCATGCCATCGCGCTCGCCGCCCATTACCGGCTGCTCGAACCGGAGCATTGAGGCTCGCGACCTGCGGGCGATCGGCCTTGCCTCGGGCAAACCTATAACCGGCGAACCTATAAATAGTGCTAGCTGTAAGTGCGCCGAGCCGCTTAGTACCGTCGGCCGCAAACAAGGCTTGGGAGGGGTGCACCAAAGTGGCTCCTGCCGCGCCATGATGCGGAGCTTGGACTGTGACGGCACATGCGATCACCGAAGGATTTAGCGACTACAAGGGCTATCGCACCTGGTACCGTGTGACCGGGGACCTCGGGTCGGGCAAGCTGCCCCTGGTCGTCGCTCATGGTGGACCGGGCTGCACCCACGACTATGTGGACTCATTCAAGGAGCTTGCCGGAACCGGGCGAGCCGTCATCCACTACGATCAGATCGGCAACGGCAAATCGACCCATCTGCCGGACAAGGGCGGCGACTTCTGGACCGTCGATTTCTTCCTGGGCGAACTCGATGCGTTGCTCGCCCATCTCAGCATTGCCGGCCATTATGCCCTGCTCGGCCAGTCCTGGGGCGGCATACTCTCGGCCGAGCACGCCGTGCGCCGCCCTGAGGGGCTCAAGGCATTGATCCTGGCCAATTCGCTGGCCTCGATGGCGCTGTGGGTGGAAGGAGCCCGGCAATTGCGCGCCGAGTTGCCGGCCGATGTGCAAAGTGCGCTCGACCGGCACGAAGCGGCGGGAACCACCGATCACCCCGAATATGTTGCGGCGACGAAGGCTTTCTACGACCGTCATGTCTGTCGCGTCGTTCCGATGCCGCCAGAGGTCGCCCGGACATTTGCGGCAATCGAGGAAGATCCGACCGTCTATCACACCATGAACGGTCCCAATGAGTTCCACGTCATCGGCACGATGCGGAACTGGACCATCGTCGACCGCCTGCATCGGATCGAGGCGCCGACCCTGGTTTTCCGCGGCTTCTACGACGAAGCGACCGAGGCCTGCGTCCAGCCCTTTCTGGATCTTATCCCGTACGTTGAAGGCCTGGTCTTCCCGAATTCCAGCCACATGCCGCATGTGGAGGAAAAGCACGACTGCCTCAGCGCCGTCGGGCGCTTCCTGGCCAAATACGATTGACGTTCCAGCACCAGGCCTTCTGTTCCAACGGATCGTCGACACGACGCAGTCGTCGTGAGGCAGGTTCAGAAAACCTCGAACCGTCCCATTTCTCCGCCGACGCACATTGCTATGCCTCGGTGATGGCGACGCCACGCTATGTGGATGTCCCGCAAAGGCCTGCAGGGTCGTCCTATGAGGCCAAATCACGGGCAGAATGCCAGATCACGGACAGCATAAAGGAGCCCATTCGAGCGCCTTTTCCATTGCCCGCGGAGGCGGAGGCCTAACGTTGCGGCGCAGATTGGCATGTCGCCGGCATGGCCGCAATTAGCCTGCCTCCCCCTGAACTGGCATCCCGTCGCTGAAAAACCTGACGGATACGGAGGACCAAGTTGCCTTTGGGTACGGAAAGTATCGGACCCAAAGTTTCGCCAAGCAGTTGCAACCGAATTCATTAGCCGGCGTTAAAGTGCGGGTGATCTAGCGGGGCATGGGGAGGCTTTCATGCAGACGTATCTCGTCGAGCGTATGGACGGCGACGATGTTATCTCGGTGCGCGTTGTCAACGCGCCGAGTCCGTTCAGAGCCGCAGCTATGATGACGGGCGGGCGTATTACCTTCCGAACGTGGGAAAAGGATTGGATCCGCGTGACCGACGAAAATCGGGGACAGATCTATGCCTATTGTTTCGTCCCCGGCAGCTATTCCGACACCGAAGCATCGCCGGTATCGTCCGGAAGAACCACCGAATAGGCAATATGCCTGAATAGCGGCAATTCCATCTTCGACCCCACCTTGGTCTTCGAGCCCGCCTTGGCATGTGTCCGTGTCATGCGCACCACAACAGCCAGCGAGCCCGGCATGATTGGCTCGGCCGGCGGCTTGCGAAACAGGCGAAGTGACTAACCAAGCGTCCTTGAGGGAAGATCAGGGCATCATCAGAATGATCGATGAAAAGATTGGGGCGGGGGGCGATAAGTGACCCTAATCTTAGCGTAGGCAACTCATGTCTTCGGCATATTTGGGATCAGAAGTCGCGGATCAGGATCTAGCGGTGGATTGTCAGACAACGACCTCCGATAATTGGTCAAGTGTCCCACAATACGCACTGGATCAGGGTGGTCCCGTACTGCGCCCATTTCAAAGATTGGGCGTCGATTTTACCAACATTGCGGCCTTCGATCACCTGAGAAATGTCGTCCGCCAGTACCCCGACAAGCTTGCAATCAGCGACGGCGCCAATCGTCTGACCTATTCCCAGCTCCTCCGGTCAGTCGAGACGCTGTCCCACCAGATCGCGGCGGCCGTCCCAGACGGACAGGCGATAGGGATTCTTCAGGCCAACTCGGCCTGGTATCCCATTGCCATGCTGGCAAGCATGACGGCTGGGCGGCCTTCGGTGCCACTCAACGCGCGAGATCCTAGCTCGCGTATCCTTGAAATCGTGGCCGGGGCGCGGCTCTCAGCTGTCCTGGGCGAGGGCAATGTCCGACCCGATGGTTTGCCTCACCTGGTCAGTTGGATCGATGTGTCGACCAGTGCGGCCTCGCAGGCTGGGCAAGTGCCTCGTTCTTATTCCGTCTCGGTCGATGCGCCCGCCATCGTGCTTTATACGTCAGGGAGTACGGGCCGGCCCAAAGGCATCGTTAACAGCCAGCGCAGCTTGCTGTGCCGGGTCCAGCAATATGTCGATGCGTGCCACATCAACTCGGATGATGTTTTCTTGCCATTGACCGGACCCGCCACAATCGCCGGGTGCCGGGAGATTCTTGCTGCTCTTCTCACCGGCGCCACCTTGCATCTGGTCGAAGTCGAAGCGGTCGGCTTGCGCGCCGTTCAACGCCTGGTGCGATCCGAAGACGTGACAATCACCTATCTGGTGCCGGCACTGCTTCGCGCGCTTATGGCAGACGGACCTGCAGAAGCGTTCCATTCACTCAGAGTCGCCCGGATCGGTGGCGAGAAGGTGCCCTGGACCGACATCGCCCTGCTGCGCAAGGCCGTCTCCGATACGTGCCTTATCCAGATCGGTTACTCGTCAACCGAGACCACCGGCTCGCAATGGTTCCTGCCGCGAGACTGGCCAGAGCATGGAGATTCGGTTCCAGTTGGCTGGCTGCTGCCTGGAATCACCTTCGCAATTATCGACGAAGCGGGCCGCCGCGTTCAACCGGGCCGCAGCGGAGAGCTTCTGATCAGGAGCCCGTATGTCTTGCTTGGCCATTGGGAGGACGGGGCGGTTGTGCCGGCAACATCAGACCCGCACGATCCAGGCCTTCGGATTTTCGCGACAGGTGACCTCGTTCGACTTGATGATCAAGGCCTACTGCACATCGTCGGTCGCAAGGGGCGCCAGGTAAAAATCAACGGTCGACGCGTCGAGCCAGCCGAACTCGAACGGGTGCTGCGTTGTGCACCCTCTGTCGCGGATGCCGTGGCAATCGTGACGGCCGCGAATGAGCTTGTCGCCTTTGCTGTTCCTCGGCGCTCGGCCGAAGCGACCTTTTCGGACGAGCTTCGCCAGCTTGTCAGGACCAATCTGCCGCCGCCGCTGCGTCCCTTGCGGTTGCACACGATCGCCGAGATTCCGCGTCTGCCGAGCGGCAAAGTCGACATCACGACACTTGCAGAGATGGATCTTTCAGCCAGAGAGACAGCGGCGACCGCGCGTCCGCTCGAGCCGCGAGGCAAGCTGACCGCGCAGCAGGTTGTCCAGCGGGCATGGACCAGCATTCTCAATACGCGCGTGGCGGCAGGACGCTGGGATGACGCGGGAGGAGATTCGCTGAAGCTGCTGCACTGCGTCATGGAAATCGAAAGCGCCATCGGGCAGGAACTCGGCCTTGAGGCCTTCACCGTCGGGATGAGCCTGGAGGAAATGGTCAAGGCGGTCGTGTCCGCCCAGGCAGGCGATCAAAGCGCGCGCGCCCAGAAGCACGACCCTCCCATTCTTTTTCTGTTCCCGGGGTCCGTCGGCTATGGCCCGAGCCTTGCGGCCTTTGCAGCAGCGATGGGCAAGGTGACCCGCGTTGCCCCGATCAGGTATCCGGCCCTGGCTATGATACTGCGCGGACAAGACAGCCTCGCCGATATGGCCGACGCCGCCGTCGACCAGATCCGCCGCGCCCAACCCTCGGGCCATGTACGACTTCTCGGCCATTCGCTCGGCGGCGCTGTTGCCTTCGAAGTTGCGGCGCGGCTGCTGGCAGCGGGGCGAACCGTAAAGTTCCTCGGCATCCTCGACACCAGCCTCGTCGGGGAGCGAAGCGCCCGCTGGGAGACGTTTACGCGCACATTCAATCGAATTCGAACCAACCGCGTGTCCGCTTACCGGATGGCTTGCCGCGCCCTCGCGAAAGTCGCCGTGGCAATGAAGCGCGAGGCACAACTGGTCCAGTTTCTCGACCGCTTCGCTCAAGGACAGTTCAACGCGACGAGCTTTAGAACCAAACTGGAACTGCAAGAGGTTTTGCGCGCGCAAGCCTTCTTCCAGTGGGTGGCCGAGCCAAAGCCGGCGCTGCCGATCACAGGCACCCTGTTCCGCTGTGCTCGACCCGGAATGCCTCTGGCAATCGGCTGGGATAGCGTCTTCGCCCATCTGGACGTGATTCCGATCGTCGGCAGCCACATCGATCTGGTTGTAGAGCCTCACCTCGCCACCAATCGTCCCCTTATCGAGAAAGCGGTGGCGAAAACCTATTCGCCAATCGAGTCTCGCAAACTGGAGTACAAGCCATCGACCTGATCTCAACATTCGGCAAAGACGCGCTGGTGCTCGACGCTGGCGCGGAAGTCGATCGCATCGTCCAGATCTTGCGCCAGCAGGTCTTCGGCACGCTGCGACGTCGAGGGGTGGTTGTCGGCCTCTCAGGTGGCATCGACAGCTCCGTCGTCGCGGCGTTGTGTGTTCGCGCCTTTGGGAAAGGCAAGGTCCTCGGGATATTCATGCCGGAGCGCCATTCCTCTGGCGACTCACTGAGGCTCGGCCGCATTGTCGCCGCACACCTTGGTATCGAAACGATCCTGGAGGATATAACGCCGGCCCTGGAAGCGATCGGCGCCTATAGACGGCAGACCGAAGCAATCCAGACCGTCGTTCCCGAATATGGGGACGGCTGGAAATGCAAGCTGGTGCTCGCCTCGGTTCTCGAGAGCAACGGTCTCAACATAACGCGCCTCACGGTTCAGGACCCCGAGGGCAGGACCGACACGGTGCGCCTGCCGTCGGCAGCCTATCTGCAGATCGTCGCTGCAACCAACTACAAGCAGCGCCTGCGCAAGATGACCGAATACTACCATGCCGACCGCCTCAACTACGCGGTAGCGGGCACGCCGAACCGCCTGGAGTACGACCAGGGCTTCTTCGTCAAGCAGGGCGACGGAATTGCCGACCTGATGCCAATCGTCCACCTCTACAAGACCCAGGTCTACCAGTTGGCCGAATATCTTGGGGTGGAGGAAGAGGTCCGGCGCAGACCGCCCACCACAGACACCTTCTCGATGGCGCAGAGTCAGGAGGAGTTCTACTTCGCGCTTCCTTATTATCTGATGGATCTGTGCCTCTACGGCTTGAACCATGGGATCGCCGACGAAGACGTCGCTGAGGCAACCGGCCTCACCGTGATGCAGGTCCAGAAGGTTTTCAAGGATATCGACAGCAAGCGGCGCGCCGCACGTTATCTTCACGCGCGGCCGTTGGTGTCCTCTTCAATGGGCGAGGGCTAGGCGATGTGCGGCATCGCCGGAATTGTGTCGCTGAGCGCCGCAGCGGCGCCCCCTTCCCGGGATGCGCTGATACGCATGGCGGGCGCGCTGGCGCATCGCGGCCCGGACGAGCGCGGCCTTTACCGGGACAGACGTGCAGGATTGGCGCATGCCCGCCTGTCCGTCATCGATCTCGCAAGCGGCCAGCAGCCACTCGCCGGCGCGGGCGACACAATGTGGATCGTCTTCAACGGCGAAATCTTCAATTACGTCGAGCTGCGACAAGATCTGGTCGCGCTCGGTTATCGCTTCCGCACACGCAGCGACACCGAGGTCATCGTCCATGCCTATCATGCCTGGGGCGAGGCCGCCTTCGAGCGAATGAATGGGCAGTGGGCCGCCGCCATCTGGGACTCCGTGGCAGGTCGTCTCGTCTTGTCTCGGGATCGGTTCGGCATCTGCCCGCTGCACTTTTGCGAGCATGGCGGGCGGCTTTACTTCGCCAGCGAGGTGAAGGCCATTTTCGCGGCCGATGCGGATATACCCCGCGCCTTCGATCCAGCCGGCATCGATCAGACTTTCACACTCTGGACTGTCGCGCCGCCACAAGGCGTGTTTGGAGGAGTAAGCGAACTCACGCCGGGGCATGTCCGCATTTATGACAGCGGCGTCGTCCGGGAGCGGGCTTTTTGGAAGCCTGACTATCCAGAGGTTGACGGACCCGGCGATGATGAATTCACCGGCTCGCTTGATGACGCGGTGGAGGAAGTGCGCAGCGCCCTGGAAGCCGCGACGGCGCTCAGGATAGTACGCGCCGACGTGCCGGTCGGCTGCTATTTGTCCGGCGGGCTCGACAGCTCGCTGGTCGCCACGCTGGGGAGACGCTTCGCGGGCGAGCGCTTCCAGACTTTCTCGCTGCGTTTTGCCGACGCCGAGTATGATGAGACGCATTTCCAGCGCCTGGTTGCCGGCGTGGCCGGCAGTGACCATCATGAGGTGGTTGTTTCGCGCAGCGATATCGCTGGCATCTTCCCTGAGGTGACCTACCACACCGAGCGGCCAATCCTCAGGACCGCGCCGGCGCCGCTGTTCCTGCTCTCGAGACTGGTGCGCCAGCACGGCATCAAGGTCGTGCTGACCGGCGAAGGGGCCGACGAAATGTTCGCCGGCTACGATTTGTTCCGCGAGGGCAAGGTCCGCCGCTTCTGGGGACGCCAGCCCGCCTCGACGCGACGCTCGCGGCTGCTGGAGCGCCTCTATCCCTATCTCAGCCGCTCGCCGGTGCAGCAGCAGGCGATGGCACGCCAGTTCTTCGGTCGCGACATCCACGCCTGTGACGCGCCTGGTTTTGCGCATGGCACGCGCTGGCGTACCACAAGCGCCATCAAGCGGCTGTTTTCGGCAGACATGCGCGCTCAAACGGAGCGCCGCAACGCCGTGTCCGAGCTGCTTGCCCGCCTGCCGCCGGAGTTTTCGCGATGGGGCTCTCTTGCGCAGGACCAGTACATAGAGATTCAGACGCTGATGTCGGGATACCTGCTTTCCTCACAAGGGGACAGGATGCTGATGGCTCATTCCGTCGAGGGGCGCTTCCCGTTCCTCGATCATGAACTCGTGAGACTCGCGAATTCGCTTCCGGCCGCCTACAAGCTGCGCGTGCTCGATGAAAAGCATGTGCTGAAGCGCGTGGCGCAGCCGATCGTGCCGTCGGAAATCGTCACCCGCAAGAAGCAGCCTTACCGGGCCCCCAACGCGCTCTGCTTTGTCGCAGATGGCGCTCCGGCCTACATTCGCGAAGCACTTTCGGAGGCGGCGCTGCGCGAAGCGAACGTCTTCGATCCCAAGTCGGTTACCCGGCTCCTGAGCAAGTGCCAGGCCAGCGCCGGCGACGGCGACCTGTCCAACTCCGACAATATGGCGCTGGTCGGGGTGCTGTCGACGCAGCTTCTTCATCGGCAATTTATCGCGAGCCGTCCAAGTGGGGCTCGCACGCTCAAGCTCAGCATCGATATCGACCGCGAACACCGCGCAGAGGTGCTCGCATGATACATGGCGCCGTACCGCTCCTGCACGACTTTCTCACCCACTCTGCCAGCCGGCTCGGCGAGAAGGTGGCCCTGGTGTGCGGCAATCAACGTGTCACCTATGGCGATCTCGATATGCGTTCGAACGCCATAGCGCACCATTTGACCGATGCCGGAATTGCGCGTGGCGATCGCGTGGTGGTCTTCGCCGACAACACTGTCGAGGCCGTCGTTGCGTTCTGGGCGGTGCTCAAGGCCAACGCCGTGGTGTGCATCGTCAATCCGCTCACCAAAAGCGACAAGCTTGATTATCTGCTCAACGATTGCCGCCCGACGGCACTGATCACCGACAAACACCTGCACTCGATTTTCAGGGAGCCGGCGCGGAATTGCCCATCGTTGCGCCGCATGATCGTCTCCGGGCCGATCGAACCCAGCGACCTGCAAGAATTGCCGCATGCTGTGCGCTGGGACGCCGCGGTCGCGGCAGCCCGCAGCATGCCGCCCGCGCGCCGCTGCATCGACATCGATCTCGCTGCGATCATTTATACGTCCGGCTCGACGGGCGAGCCCAAGGGCGTGATGCTGACGCATCGAAACATGATCGCCGCGTGCGCCTCGATTTCCTCATACCTGGCGCTTGCCGAAGACGAGGTGATCCTCAATGTCCTGCCGCTCGCCTTCGACTACGGTCTTTACCAGATGATCATGGCATTCGGCGCGGGCGCCCGGCTGGTGCTTGAGCGCTCGTTCGCCTTCCCGGCGCAGATCCTTGGGCTGATCAAGCAAGAAAGGGTGACGGGTTTTCCCGGCGTACCGACCATCTTCGCCGCACTCGGGGAGCTCAGGTCTCTCAGGGATCAGGATTTTTCGAGTATTCGCTACGTCACGAACACTGCGGCCGCCCTGCCGCTCAAGCACATTCTCCTGCTGCAGGAGCTGTTTTCTGGCGCCCGCATCTATTCGATGTACGGCCTTACCGAATGCAAGCGCTGCACCTACCTGCCGCCGGAGGATCTGGAGCGAAAGCCGTCGAGCGTCGGGATCGCCATCCCCAATACGGAAATGTGGATTGTCGACGAGCATGACAGGCGGGTCGGCCCCGGCGTCGTTGGTCAGCTCGTCATCCGCGGAGCGACGGTGATGAAGGGCTATTGGGGCAAGCCGGAGGCGACAGCCAGGAAGCTCAAGCCCGGCCCGCTGCCGGGTGAGCAGGTCCTATACACCGGCGACTACTGCCGGATGGACGCCGAGGGCTACCTCTACTTCGTCGGTCGCGGCGACGAGATCATAAAATCGCGCGGAGAGAAGATAGCGCCGAAGGAAGTGGAAAACGTGTTGATGAACATTGCGGGCGTGCGGGAAGCCGCGGTCATCGGCGTTCCGGACGAGCTGCTCGGGCAAGCAGTGAAGGCATTTGTCGTAATGGAGCAGGGAAGCATGATCGGTGAAAAACAGTTGCAGAAAGAGTGCCAGAGACGGCTGGAAAACTTCATGGTTCCGAAGTCCATCGTCATCGTACCCAGTCTGCCGATGACCGACACGGGCAAGCTCAAAAAAACGGCCCTGTCATGAGTCGGTACCAGGGCGAAGTTGATCAGCATTCATCTTTTGTACCGGAGGCGAAATCAATGTTATCTACCAAGGATAGAACCGATACCTGCAGCGAACAAATTCGCGCTTTCCTGGCTTCGAATTTCTATATAGCCGATCCCGAGAGCCTGGAGAGCGACACCTCGCTCCTCGACCAGGGCATCGTGGACTCGACGGGTGTGCTCGAGGTTATCGGCTTCATCGAGGAGACCTTCGGCATCACGGTCGAAGACAGCGAGCTGCTGCCGGAGAATCTCGATTCCATCGAGGGAATTGCGCAATACGTCATGCGCAAGAGAAACTGACGCAAGAGAAACTGATTCCCGAAATCTCGCGCAACTCTGTTTTCAACTTCCCGGCCGTTTCTTAGCCGCGACAGCGCGTCTACCTGCCGCGGCTGCGATGCTTACGCCTGCGCCCTCGTATGTCCCACAACCACCCTGCCCTCACCGGCCTGGTTGGTGACTGCCCGGATACTCTCATAGGCCTTGGAACGCTCGAGCAAACTCATGACCTGCCGGTCCTGGCCAAGCCCCACCTCGAAAAGCAGGATGCCTCCGCGCCGCAAATAGCGCGGCGCCTCCTTGAGCACCCGCATGTGGATGCTCAGGCCGTAGGGGCCGGCTGCGAATGCTTCACGCGGCTCGAGCTCGACCAGATGCGAACGGTCGCCCTCGAGCCGTTTTTCCGAAATGTAGGGCGGGTTGCAAACGATCACGTCGATCGTGCCGTCGAGCTCCAACCCTGAGAAGGCGCTGAACAAGTCGCCCTGAAGCACCGTTACCCGGTCCTCGATTTCAAGATGGGTGACGTTGCGGCGCGCGACCTCCACGCATCCGTCGGTAAGATCGCTTGCCCACACGCGCGCGGTGGGAGCGTGGTGCGCGATGGCGCACGCCAGATTGCCCGCCCCACAGCACATGTCGACAACGCGAGGCACCGGCAGGTTCAGTTGGCTCAGGACATCGAGAGCGGCCTTGCCAAGCAGTTCCGTTTCCGGCCGAGGAACAAGCGCACCGGGCGAGACCAGCAACTGCAATCCCATGAAGGTGCTGCGCCCCCTGCCGTAGGCATCGGCAACATTGATCTCTTCGCTCACGACACTCGCCTCCCCGATTTAGCCGGCGTTGGTGGCCGACAACTGCGTACCGATGAAGTGTATCTCAAAACCGTTTAACTCTCGATCGACAAAATCAAAACCGATCCCTCCCCAGACGCTTTGAAGCCTTGATGCTACAAAGATGACCATAAGCTTCTGCGCCGTGTCATGATTAGGAATATCTCCTTACTCGACCCGGTTATCCCCAGCCTAGCGAGCCGGTTGCCGAATTCTCAGCCTGGCGTCACGATTTTGCTACATTTTAATCAAAGAAGGCACGTATGTAAGCAATTCGTAATGTTTCCAGCAGCGGGGCGGGGCTGCTGCTTCCCGGAAGGTTAAAGTTTGTCCCTCATCGAAAGAATCGACGAGATTGCGCGGCAATTTCGCGTCAACGAGCGCACATCATGAAGTCGACCAAAGGGCGCTCGCTCGATCTCCGCTCCGCAATGTTCGGCTGTGTGCACGGCCTCGTCGGCGTAGGCGTTTTCTCGGCATTGATAAATATCCTCGCCTTGACCGGCTCCGTCTACATGCTCCAGGTCTATGACCGCGTGCTGCCTTCGCAGAGCGTGCCGACTCTTGTCGGATTTACAGTCGGGATGCTGGGACTTTACGCGGCCTATGGGCTTCTCGATTTTGTGAGGCTTCGCCTGTTGGTCCGCATCGGCAGCCGCCTGCATAGAAATCTGCAGCAAAAAGCGTTCGCAGCCTCGCTTTCCCTGCCCCTCGTCGCCGGGCCGGATGCGAACCGGGTACACCCGCTTCGTGATCTGGACCAGCTACGTGGCTTTCTTTCCGGGCTCGGGCCGACAGTCTTATTCGACGCTCCCTGGATACCATTTTATATGGTGGTCATCTATCTGCTGCACCCCGCGCTTGGCGTGCTGGCAACGCTCGGCGCATGTGCCGTTGTGTTTTTGACGGTGGTTGCCGAGATCATCGGCCGCAAACCTGCGGCTCGTGCATCTGAGACACTCGTAGCGCAGCGGCTTCTGGCCGACTCCGGCCGCCGCAACGCAGAGGTTGTTCAGGCGATGGGCCTTTCCGCCCCGCTTAGCCGGCGCTGGAACGAGGTCAGTCATCTTTATCTGAAGAACCAGGAACGGCTCTCCGACGTCGTCGGCGCAGCAAGCTCACTGTCGAAGACGCTCCGAATGGCCCTGCAATCATGTGTGCTAGGGCTTGGTGCCTACCTTGTGATCGGCGGCGAGGCCTCGCCTGGCGTGATCATTGCATCGTCCATATTGCTGGGCCGCTCGCTGGCGCCGGTCGATGTGGCGATCGCAAACTGGAGAGGGTTTCTGGCAACCCGCAAAAGCTATACCGAGCTGTCGGCAGCCCTGGATGCTTTTGATAGCCAGCAAGAGCCAATGGAACTGCCCGGCCCGAAGGCTGAGCTTGCGGTCGAGGAATTGACCGTCGCGCCACCAAGCCTGCAGAAGCCCACCATCTTCAATGTAAGCTTCCACTTGGCGAGAGGCGCAGGGTTGGCGGTCGTCGGCCCGAGCGGCTCCGGCAAGACCACGCTCGTGCGCGCTTTGGTCGGGGCATGGAAGCCGCTTCGTGGCACGGTAAGACTGGACGGCGCCTCGCTCGATCAGTGGAATTCAGAACTGCTCGGCATTCATATTGGCTACCTTCCGCAGGACGTTGAGCTGTTCGACGGGACGATCGCCGACAACATTTCGAGGTTCGGCGGCAAGCGCGACGCAAAAGGCGTGCTGGCAGCTGCCAAGGCTGCGGGCGTGGACAAGATGATCATGCGTCTTCCGCAGGGTTTTCAAACACGCATCGGAGAAGGCGGCGCGGCCCTTTCGGCTGGGCAGAGGCAGCTCGTCGGGCTTGCCAGGGCACTTTACGGCGATCCATTCCTCGTCGTTCTTGACGAACCAAATTCCAATCTGGATGCAGACGGTGATGCTGCTTTGGCCGGCGCAATCCTGGCAGTGCGTCAGCGCGGCGGTATCGTGATCGTCGTTGCGCATCGCCCCTCCGCTCTCGTCAACATCGATCAGGTACTCGTCCTGTCGAACGGGATGCTCCATTCGTTCGGCTCGCGCGAAGACGTTCTGGCAAATGTGATCCGGCCCTTCCCGCGCCCGGACAAGACAAACATTGTCGTTCCGCTGCAGCACGGTGCAAGCGGGCATGCGTGAGGTATTGCTTAGTGTCTAACGTGACCATGTCGTCATATGCTGCGGTTGGCGGCGAAGGCCAGCCGACCGGGGAGAAGCCGGAGCCGGATGGGATTCGAGCCAATCTACCCTGGGATACTCTGGTCCGGAGCCTAGCAGCACATTGTCGTTCCGCCGCACAAAGGTGCAGCCGGGCATATGCGAGGTATCGCTCTGCTGTTGCCGTGTCGTCATACGTCGCAGCCGATGGCGAAAGCCGTTCGTTGGAGACGAAGCCAGAGCCGGATGGCATCCGGGCCAATCTGCTCTTGGGCCTGGCAACCAGCTTGCTGTTGATCTTTGGCGGAGGGCTCTGGTTGGGATTGACCAAGATTGCCGGCGCGGTGATTGCGCCCGCAACCGTGGTGGTCGAAAGCAACATTAAAAAGGTCCAGCATCAAACCGGCGGCACCATCGGCGGAATCTTCGCGCAGGACGGCGATCATGTGAAGGCCGGCGATGTGTTGGTCAGGCTGGACAACACATTGACCCGAGCAAACCTGCAGATAATCACCGAGGACCTCAATCGCGCCACCATTCGTCTGGCCCGACTGGAGGCCGAGCGCCAGGGTCTGCCGGAAATGCAGATCCCGCCCGACCTTCGCGCTCAAATGGGCGACCCGCAAGTGGTGGCACTTGTCAGTGGCGAGCGTGCCTTGTTTGAAAGCCGTGCTGCGGCGCTGGCTGGCCAGAAGGCACAATTACAAAGCCGCGCGAAGCAGCTGGAACGTCAGATCGATGGCCTCAAATCGCAGCAGTCTGCAACGGACGAGTCTCTGGATCTGCTGACCAAGAACCTTGCGGATGTCGAATCTCTCTACGCAAAGAAGTTGGTGTCCAAGGAGAGGTTGAGCAATGTCAGCCTGGACAAGACCCGGGCTCGCGGCGAATCGGGACGCCTTGTCGCAGCGATAGCAGAGGTACAAGCTCACATCAGTGAAACGGACCTGCAGGTGCTTCAGCTCGACGAACAAATGCGGAGCGACGTGACCAACGAACTTCGCGAAACGGAAGCCAAGCAGACCGAGCTCAGTGAGCGCAAGGTGGTGGCCGAAGACGAACTCAGCAGGACAGACATTCGTGCCCCGCAATCGGGCACAGTACAAGAATCCTCGGTCCATACCGTAGGAGGCGTGATTGGCGCAGGAGAGGTGCTCATGATGATTGTGCCCGATTCCGACAACCTTGTCGTCGACGCTTCCATTCCTCCGTCGCGTATCGATGAGATTCATCCCGGACAGCAGGTGTCGATCCGCTTTCCAGCGTTCGACGCCGGCACCACACCTGCTTGCGAAGGCTCGGTCAAGCGCGTCTCAGCGGATCTGATCAAGGATCAGCAACGCCAGCTTTCCTTTTTTTCGGCGCGCATCGACGTCGAGAATGAAGCGACGTGCCTGACAGGAGAGAAAATACTCAAACCGGGGATGCCCGCCGAAGTCCACATAAGAACCGACGAGCGCAGTGTCTGGTCCTACTTGATGAAGCCCCTTACCGACCAGTTTTCCAGGGCCTTCAGGCAGTAAAGCGGTTGCGAAACGCGGCCCGATCTATCGGGTCGCCGCATTTTCGAGAGCGCTGCTGAATCTGACCTCGATCGTGTCTCCCGGCATGACCTCGGTGTCTTCTTGGGCAAGCTGTTTTCGCCATTCTTCGCCGACCTTGCGAATGATCGTGACCTCGGCCTGGACCTTCTCGCCGGCAACCGGCAACGGCAGTGCGGCAGCTCCCGTGGGCTGCAACTTTTGGCTGGCGGCGCGAAGCCTTGCGCTGACGTCGGCAAGGCGCACGTTGGTATCCTTCAACTCGATCAGCAGACCCATCCGCCTTTGGTTGTCATTGCGTTCGTGCTGTCTGGCAAAATCGTCCTGCTGACGTCGTGCTCTCATAAGCTCAACCGACGTTTCGAGTGCCCGGCTGGAAGAGAGAACCAAAGCGCGCCGAACGTCGGCGAGCCGGTTGTTGGTGAGATTTCCGGACTCAAACGCTTTCCTTACGCGCGCCAGATCGTCTTCGTCCGCCTTCACCCCATCCGCTTCGGCCTGCTCGCGTTTGAGCAAGGTCTCGGTTTGTGCGGCGGCATCCTTGCCGCTTTTATCCAGAAAGCCCTGCTCTTGCTGGAAGTTGTCCAACGAGAGCTTCAGCCCTTCCGCTTCAGCCTGCGCGATCGCCGACGCAAAACTTGCCGGCAAGGGAGATCCTTGTGGTGGCTGCATGTCGAAAGTCGGTTTGTCCTGAAGTTCGGCGCGGATGCGGGCGCTATGAAAATAATCTCTCGTATATTCCCCCCAAAGCGACTCGTAATCGCGCCGCAGATCCACCGGATCTGGGCCAACCTGGTTTGCCCGGGACCGCAAAAGGCTGAAACCGCCTGACACGGCAATCGCCTGCCGCACGGTCATCAGCGGGCGGTAGGCCTGCTGTCCGGGAGTGAGCACGTCGCCGGTCACATAGATCGGCCTGTACTCCGCAACCACGGCGGTCACGTCTGTCGGCTTGATGACGATCATTTGCTCCCGCCCATCAGGCAGACGCTGGTGGAATATCTTGGTCGGCAAGATCGTCTGCATGCGCGTTTGCAGTTCAGCCGGAGTTAAGCCGCCCACCGAAACCATACCGACTTCGGGAAGCGCGATCGTGCCGTCCATCTGGACCACCGCACGTTGCGTTCGCTCCGGGATGGAGGCAATTCCAATCTCGACGGTGTCGCCGGCAGAAAGTCGATAGGCGACCCGCGGTTCCGCTGCAGCAGCCATATCCATGGCAGCCAGCATGCCGAGCACGACAATAAGGATTCGATCAACGAGGACCATGGGCGACAATCTCCTTCTGGCTCGAATCCGGCGATACCGCGGCCGCAATCAACAGCGGAGCCAATCCTCCCGGGCGAAAGCTCATGTCATGTAACCCATTTCGTGTCGCACCCGGCCTTCGCTGAGGCGCCCTTGCCACCATCCGATGGTCCGCTCCAAGCCTTCGCGCAGGCTGGTCTGGGCACGCCATCCAGTCTTGCTTTCGAGGAGCGAAGAATCGGCCAGCAAGGCACGCACCTCGGAATTCTGCGGCCGCAGGCGGCGCTCGTCGCGGTGGATTGGTTTCTTGCAGCCACTCAACTCGATCACCAGATCCAATATGTCCGAGATCGTCACAGCGCGCTGGCTACCGGCATTGTAGGCATGGCCAAATTCGAGCTCGGCGGAACCTGCGGTCAAAAACGCCGCCGCGGTGTCTTCCACGAAAGTAAGATCGCGGATCGGGCTTGTGTCTCCCACCATGATCGCGGGGCATTTTTTGTCGAGAGCCTGGCGTATAATGGTCGGTACGATGGCCCGCTCACTCTGGCGCGGGCCGTACGTATTGAAGGGCCGCATGATGACCACGGGGATGTCGAACGATCTGGCGTAGGACTCCGCCATCATGTCCGCGCCGATCTTGGATGCCGAATATGGTGACTGTCCCTGCAACGGGTGGGATTCGCTGATAGGCATTGTCAGCGCGGTGCCGTAAACCTCGCTTGTCGAAGTGTGCACTACACGCTCCGTCTCCCATTGGCGCGCCGCTTCGAGAACGTTGACCGTGCCCAGGATGTTGGTCTCCACATAGGACTGGGCAGCGGCATACGAATACGGGATAGCTATCAGTGCGGCGAGATGAAACACGACCGCCTGGCCACGCACGATCCGGTTAAGGAACGCGCTGTCGCGGACATCGCCGCGGACGAGATTCAACTGGCGTCGTATGGTGTCAGGCAAATCGTCCAGCCAGCCGTGGCTGTCGAAGGAATTGTAGAGTGCCAGCGCGGTGACGTCGGCGCCGCTGCGGACGAGTGCTTCGGTGAGATGAGAACCGATGAACCCGTCGGCACCCGTAACCAGAACTTTCCTGCCCTTGTATGCCATGACCCAAGCGTTCCCCCTATGACGTGAGGCACTGACTTTGCAAATCCACGAGAGCGCGGATGTCCCCCCTGCTCTCAAGGTCCAATCGGCGGCGGCGAAACCACGCCAAGCACCGCCAGCAAGCCGCGCACCATCCACACAACATCGGAGCCGATCGTGCGCTGCGGATAATAGGAAAGGTCGAGCCTGGCTTTGGCAGGAAACAGAACCTGGCGATAGAACAGTAGCGGGTCCACCGATCGCGGATAGAAACGGGCTTCATGCCGGAAGAGAACCTGGGCTGGACCCAGCAAGCCTGGCTTGTATTGTAAAACGTCTTCGAAGCCCCCGCGAAAACAATCGGCGAAGGCAAGGCTCTCCGGGCGTGGCCCGATGATTGCCATCTCGCCTCTGAAGACGTTCCAAAGCTGTGGCAGTTCGTCGAACTTGGTGACGGCGAGGAACCGTCCTATTGGCGTCATGCGGCTGTCATCGGCCATGGTCAGAGCCAAGCCACCGGGGTCGCATTGCACGCTGAACTTGCGGAACTTGTACATGCGGAATGGGCGAGCACCGGCCCCGACGCGGGTCTGTGTGAAGAAGATGGGCCGCCCGCCTTCCAGCAGCAGCGCCACGGCAATCAGCAGCATCAGCGGGGCGAAGACGATCGCCGCGGCTGCAGCAATGACGAGATCGATTGCTCGTCTCGCAGACCCATGGGCGGCGCTCGAGACGTTAGACCGGTGAATGGCTAGGTCCAGGGCATTCATGCGGCTGTTCCTGTCTGAGCGCAATTATTGACCGCCGCGGCAAGAGCGACGACTACCGATTCGACCAATGGCGCGGTGATCTGCGGATGCAGCGGTACAGTCAGTTCGCGCTGCGCGAAATCTTCAGTGCGCGGTAAGTGAGTACCGGGAATGAGCTCACGATAGAGCGTCATCTGGTGCACCGGCGGGTAGTGGATAGTGGTTTGTATCCCTTGCCCGCGCAGTGCGTCGATGACGTCTTGCCTGTCGGCGTAACGTGGCAAAAGGATAGGCATGATGTGGTAGGCCGACGTCCGCGGCTCGTGGAACGGGATGGTCACGGCCGGGCAATGCTTCGCTATGAGACGGCGATACAGCATGACCAGGATACGCCTGATCTCATTCCACTCCTGCAGATTTTGCAGCTGGACCAGTCCGATCGCAGCCCGCAATTCATCCATGCGATAGTTGAATCCGAGCATGGTGACATCATACTGAGGGGTGCGGCTGTTCAGCCTTTGACGTGTCCCGGTGGTCATCCCATGTCCACGCGCCTGGCGGATTGTCTCGAGCAGACCGGCATCCCTGGCGATCACAGCCCCGCCTTCCGCCGTGGTCATGTTCTTGTTGCCGTAGAAGCTGAAGGCGGCTGCGGCACCAAATGTCCCCACCTCCTTCAAGCCCGGCGCATGCGCCGCGTCCTCGACGATGTGCAGCCCCCGGGCACGGGCGAGCCTCTGCCATTGTTCCCGATCGGCGAGGTAGCCGGCGAAATGAACGAGAATGATTGCCTTGGTGCGGGCCGTGCATTTCGCTTCGGCTTCCACGATCGACATCAGCGGCACGTCGGCTGATTCGATGTCGACGAAAACCGGCGTCGCACCGACATAGAGGACCGCATTTGCGGTCGCCACGAACGTCAAGGATGGCACCAGCACCTCGTCGCCCGGTCCGATGCCAAGTGCGTGCAAAATGAGATGAAGCGCTGCGGTGCAAGAACTGACCGCGACGCAATCCTCCGCATCATGAACGTCGGCAAAAGCTTGTTCGAAGGCTCGTACCTGCTCCCCCATGGTCAGCCAGCCGCTGTCGATGACCTTGGTCAAAGCAGTCTTCTCCGGCACACCCAAGATCGGGGCACTGACCAAGAGCATCACAACCTCCTAGACTGATAACTGTGGGAACCGGGCTCGTGACTTCATCATGCAGCCGTCGCAGTGACCTCGATCGAGGCCGACTGGTCTTCCCAGGAAATGGTCTGTGCGTTCTGAAAATCGTCGACGCGCCCGATATCGAGCCAGAGACCCTCATGTTTGTACACGTGCACGGTTGTGCCGTTCTGCATCATCTGCAGCATCAGGTCGTCGAACCCAAAGGGTATGCCGGATGGGATAAACTGCAGAACATCCGGGTTCATGCAGTAAATTCCCATGCTGACCAGATGCGAAAGCGTCGGCTTCTCGCGAAAGACCTGCACGGTATTGTCGACTTCGTCGATGACGCCGAAATCCATCTTGATCAGGCGACAGGCTGTTGCGATCGTCACTGGATCGGTGTGCTTACGGTGCGCTGCTACAAATCGACTGAGGCTTAGATCCGTGAGGACATCGCCATTGAGAACGATGAATGGCTCCGTCAGTTCATCCCTGATCAAAGACAGTGGCCCGATGGTGCCAAGCGGCTCCATCTCCTGCGTATATCGAATTTTCAGGTTCCACTGCGAGCCATCTCCACACACGGTGCGGATCAAGTGGCCGAGATACCCGGTTGTAATATAAACTTCCTGAATGCCGTTGCGTCGCAACCATTTCAGAAGCATCTCGAGAACCGGCCGTGCGCCGATCGGCATGAGCGGCTTCGGCAAGACCGAAGTGAAGGGGCGGAGGCGTGTTCCCATTCCTCCACATTGAATAACCGCTTTCATCCTGGTCCTCCCTTGTTCATTCGGCCTGAACGCTATCGTCACGGGCCGGCTATCCTGCCCTGGTCAGCACCCGGGAAACGCGTTCTTGTCCCCTCAGAAGAACCGGTGAGATTTCCCGTAGAAGACCGGTGAGATTTCTCCACTGTCCCCTGATCCGGACACTGCATCTGGATGGTATGTGGCCGTCAGGGTGGATGTCGTCGTGCATTCGAATGGTAACAATTCAGCCGTTTTGCTGTTCTATATCTTTAGACCTATAGCACTGCTGAACGGCCGGCCGGTCTGTCAGCTGTCCAAAAGGTCAGAACGTATGTTCGACGACGTTCGGCGGGTTTCGCTCACAAGGGGCAAAAAAAGAGGAGCGTTTCCCGTCATTTAAGATTATATTAGAAATCTGGCGTTTGCGGTGTTGGGGGTGCCGCAGCGTCGGCTGGATGAATCGACGAGTGGATGGCCACGACTTTCAGGCCATTACCGTTCAATCCATTCAGATTGGCGTTGGGGTAGTTCAATGTATCGAATCGTCATCGCCGACGATCACGGCTTGTATCGTCGCGGCTTGCGATTGGCACTGACCGCAGGCATTCCAGGTGTGGAGATCTTTGAAGCGTCTTGTTTCGACGCGGTGCTCAGTTTGCTGGCAGAGCAGTCGTTCGTGGATCTTGCGATCCTGGATCTGAATATGCCGGGCCTGTTCAATCAAGAAGTGCTCGGCGGGATCCTGTCTGCCTATCCGGACACGCGATTTGCGATCGTTTCCGGAAACGATTCACGCTCGGAAATACTCACGGCTCTGTCGATCGGGCTTCACGGCTACATCGTAAAATCGCAGACGGACGAAGAGGTTGTTTTGGCCGTCAATGAAATCCTCTCCGGCCGCATCTATGTTCCTGCACTTCTGTCACGCCCGGGAGCGACGCAAACAACCCACGCGCATACCCATTCCGACGACAAAGGCCCACAGAGGCGTACCGCTGGCGTCAACCTTGGCAGGCTGACTTCGAGGCAAAAGGAAGTCCTCAAGCTGATGGCGGAAGGCTATTCAAACAAGGAAATTGCGCGCGATCTGGAAATCGCAGAGGCGACCACGAAAATCCACGCTGCTGCGGTTCTGCGTGAATTGGGGGTACGCAATCGGACCGAGGCTGCCGTTATGCTGAAGACTTGGCTTTCGAGACATGCCAGCTAGAGCGCCGCGCGTCCTTTTGGACGTGCAAACGGCGTCCCAAGACTCCTCATGCATTTTACTGCATATCCCAAAGCCGCGGCGCAGCTTTGGGCCGAGGACATTCTTGGAAGGAACCCTGCGCATCTCAAAGGCCGCTCAGCGCGACCCGCCTTTAGATATCTGCTTTCCGATTGGAGCACTGCACTAAAATCCGATTTCCTTGCGTGACAGCCGCAGCGAATACCGCAACCCTTGGTCCGATATTTCCAGCCTGGGAGAGTGACCGACAAGCGGCGCTCCATCCACTCCGATTATCATGGAACCGAAGCCATGACGGACTACGCTTGAGGTCCTACGCCGCCCCGATTCCACCCACTCGAACACGATATCGCTGCCTGTTTCTTCAGGTGCGAACGTCCAGCTTACGTCGATCCGGCCTTTTGGATCGGCAAGCGCTCCGTATTTCATGGAATTGGTGGCAAGCTCGTGAACGATCATTGCAAAACTCTCGGCGGCGCCTCCCGACATCGCCACGGAAGGACCGCTGACCGATATCGCACGTGTTCCAATATATGGGTGCAATTCTTGCGCAACGAGATCGTTTATCGCCCCCGATACGCTGCCGTTGCGTGAAAGAAGCAGATGGGTTGCCTCGAGCGCGCGTATCCGGTCGATCAGCATTTCCTTGTATTTGGCGACGTTGTTTCCGGGAACATCGACCATTTTCACGAGCGCCGTGATCACCGCGAAAACGTTGCCGAATCTGTGACGCTGTTCGAGCATGATGCGCTCCCGCTTCTTTGCCGCGGCGCGCAGCAGCGTGGTTTGTCGTCTCTCGCTCAGGTCGGCAGCCACTCCAAGCCGCTGTCCACCATCATCATGTCTTTCCTCCCTTCCGCGCAGCGCAACCCAGCGGATATGTCCGTCCGGTCGGCGGACGCGTATCTCAACATCGTAATTCGTGACCGAGGGCGCGGCCTTTCTCGATGCCGCCAGCTTTGGCCAGTCCGCCGGATGAACGACAGCTGATAGCTCCTCCAAACTGCGGCTATTGGCCTGGGCCAGGCCGAGAATGTCCCAGAACGTGTCCGAGCCCGTGACTATTCCGTCTTTAAGGTCTATGCGCCACGTGGCCAAGCGTCCAGCAGACAGAGCGAGGTCCAGCCATTCCTTCTGGGCC
The DNA here is from genome assembly GCF_040321675.1 of Mesorhizobium sp. M0296. Lineage (NCBI taxonomy): Bacteria > Pseudomonadati > Pseudomonadota > Alphaproteobacteria > Hyphomicrobiales > Phyllobacteriaceae > Mesorhizobium > Mesorhizobium sp. M0296. The sequence goes on along the minus strand of NZ_JAMYRZ010000007.1, from coordinate 68,200 downwards.
CGAAGCGCTTCGTGAACAGCGCGTCGTTCCGAAATATCGTCGACCACCACGAAGATGCTCTCCGAGAGGCCACCCTCGGGCACGGACGAAGAAAGCGTTAGCCTGGCCCAGAATGCCGTACCGTCCTTTCGTGACAGACGCACCTCCGAAACGAACGAAGAAATGTCATTGCCCAACCTCGCCAGCAATTGCGCCAAGGTATCCCGGTCGTTCGGATGGGCGAGCGTATCGAGCTGCAATTGGGCAAGCTCCTCCTCCTTGTACCCGGTCATCTCACAAAGGCGTCTGTTGGACTGCAGCAACTCACCTTTCTTGTTGGTGTTCGCGAATCCCATGGCAGCACGTTCGAAGGCCCAACGATAGCGGCTTTCGGTCGCCTCGACGGCAGCGAGCCTGGCCTCCGCGACTTCCAGCAACTCACGCAAGTCCTGCCGCAGACGATGGAAGGTCATGGCAATCACGCCACCCGAAACCAGAAGCAGGATTGCGCGTGCCCAATCTCCACTTGAAATCTGATCGTGTCCTCGTGCCCACAGCCCGACAGCCACCATCAGAATGGTCGCAGCGAGCGCCGGTACACGGTCTTCGAGATAGGCGATAATAATAATAGCCGGAATAAATTCCAGAAAACTGGCGCCTTGCCCAATATAGGCTGACGATTTTATTTCAAATATCAGTGTGGCAGCTAACACCGATGCAGAGGCAATATGAGTTAGCAATCTGCCCGACGGGTTCGAATTCGACCTGCGCGACTGCGAGCTCATGGACACAGACTACAACCTTCTGACTAGCCCGTCGAGACTAGAGCAAAAAACGTACAGCTTAGTACCACTGCCGGATTGCCATACCGCTATCATAGCGCGCATTTTATCGGACGCAGCGGGGCCTAAGAGCTGCCTTAGAACTGTCGGATCATATTAAGTTTTCAAGGTGGTGATGAACGTATTATCCGTCAGCGCATAGAAGACTAGAATCCAGCTACACATAGAAGACTACATGAATCCCGAATATTTATTTCGGGCGTGTGAAACTTTGGGTTAGGGGTAGAAAATGAATCTGATCGATAGACAGGTCGATGCTTCGAGCAATCGGTACATTGTTACGAGGACCAAGTATGATTTTGAAGCGCGGAATACGCGGCCCTCTTCTGGTCACCTTCCCGATCGCGCATCGGATCCATTGGACGCAAGGTTCGGCGAACCAAAAGGCCGCAGTCTGGAATCCATAACCGGCGTGCTTGATCGCATTGGCTGTGGCTATCTCGTGCTGAATCGCGAAAGAAAAGTAGTCGAGTGGAACGCAGCCGCCCAAACCACGCTTGAGCGCCAGGGCGAAGCGGCCGACACGGCGAGCGGACTTACGGCCGCCCTAAGGCGGCTGATCGCGAATGTTCCGGGCCAATTCCTGCCGGGCTCGTTGTCTTGGGTGGTGATCCGCAGCAGGGGCGACCGACCGGTGATACTGAACGAGAACGGCGTTATCGCTCCCGACGGAACGAGCATTGTGGCGCTGCTGGATCGCGACAACAGGTCGGGGCCAAATCCTCGGACGCTGCAAAGAATGTTTGGCTTGACGAGCGCAGAAACGCACCTCGCCTTGCGCTTAGCCCAGGGCGACGCACCTTTGGAGATCGCTCGCAGCTGGCGTCTCAGCCGCACCACGATCCGTTCCCAGCTTGCCTCGCTGTTCGCCAAGACCGAAACAAAACGCCAGGCGGAACTGGTGGCTCTTCTTGGCCGTATTTCGGTCCTGCCGTAAGGCCGGCCACTTAGATCCAATCGCCGGACGTCGGCATCCGCCCGGGATTCAAACTACGCAAGTTGGCGTGTCATGACTTGGCAGGTCGTGCACCGCATTGCGCACTCCACTAGGTTCGATGCGCCAGCGTAAATATCGAAAGCCGCAATCCCGGACCGGCTATTCGGTACTGTCGAACGGATTCGAAAGGCGACAAGTGGACAACGATCTATGCAGCGATTCTGTCCTTGCCGCAGCGGAGAAGATGGAAATCGCTCGATCCCGTTCGGACCGCGCGGTGAAGAAACTTGCACGGACAGGACCGATCGTCGTCACCGGCGCCGCGGGCTTCATTGGTTTTCACGTGGCCTCACGGCTTTTGCGTCTTGGTGTCAAAGTCGTGGGCGTCGACAATTTCACGCCCTATTACGATCTGCGGCTCAAGGAAGCGCGGTTTGCACGCCTCTGTAGCGAGGCGAAATTCACGCCGGTACGAATGGATCTGGCGGATGCCGCGCGCGTTCAGTTGCTGTTTTCAAACGTTCGCCCCTCACATCTTGTCCATCTCGCGGCTCAGGCCGGCGTGCGTCATTCACTTGTTGACCCGCACGCCTATGTGCAATCGAATATAGTGGCGTTTCTCAACGTCCTTGAGGGCTGCCGGCATCATGGCGTCAGTCATCTCGTCTACGCCTCTTCGAGCTCCGTCTACGGCTTGAATCGAACCATACCGTTTTCCGAAAACCACGGCGCCGATCATCCCGTCAGCTTCTACGCCGCCACCAAGCGTTCGAACGAATTCATGGCGCATTCATACAGCCATTTGTTCGGCTTGCCCGTGACCGGACTGCGCTTCTTCACCGTTTATGGCCCTTGGGGCAGGCCCGACATGGCCGTCTACTTGTTCACGCGCGCGATCGTCGAGAGCAAACCAATTGAAGTAGCCAATGCCGGCCGCGTGTGGCGAGATTTCACCTATATCGACGATATCGCTGAGGGCGTGGTTCGAGCACTTGCTACACCGCCGCAGCCAGATCCGAATTGGGACCCTTGCACCGCCGACCCTGCCACAAGTTCCGCGCCGTATCGCGTCTACAATATCGGCAACGACCGGCCCGAGGAGATCAACCGGCTGATTTCGATCATCGAGACCGCTCTTGGCAGCCGGGCAGTTCGCGTGGATGTGCCGTTGCCGCCTGGCGACGTTCTGGAGACGCGTGCCGACGTCAGCGATCTTCGCCAGGCCGTCGGCTTCGCCCCGGCAACACCGCTAGAGGACGGAGTGCGACGCTTTGTCGAATGGTACCGGGACTTTCATGGAACGGATGCCGCGGCCAGCATACGGCAACAGACGTTGGTGAATGAGGCCACCGTGTAGGCCGCGGGCCCTGTCGGGCGATGATCTGCCACTCGGCGCGTAACGCGTCGGCCACAAAGCCGCTCTCGCCAGTCTCTATCCGACACAACCCTGGACTCGAAATTCCTGAACGCTGATGCCGTCGCGTATCGGGGCGCGACGGTCTCAAATCAGCGCAGGAACCAATGTCGCCGCTGGCCTTCGACTGCGTGCGTTCTGAACGATGTTAGCGCAAAGATCAGCCCAGGGATAATTTTCAGCCGTTTGCTGATGTAGATCGACATCGCCACATTCCAAATCGCCAACGCAAGCGCGAGGCCCACTGCGGCGCCCGGCGCGCCGTAGAGCGCAATTCCTGTGGCACAGCCTATGATACTGGCCGCAGCGCCGACGATCATGGTTGCGGCTGCCGCCCATTCGTTTCCGGTCATCATCAAGAGGAGCATCTGGGGTCCGCACAGCGCGACAAAGACATATCCGAGAATGAGTATCCGCGCGACGGGTGCCGCGGTACTGAAATCCCCGCCGAACCAGCTCAACAGAGGTTCAATAATCGCAAGCATCGGGATGGCCATCGTTAGAGCCCCACCAGAGGAAAGTAGGGCGGCCCGTGAAAACAGCTGCTGCAGAGCCAGCCGATCGCCTCGGGCATGAAGGGCAGCCGCTGTCGGCGCAAACATCGTAGAGACGGCAACCAGGGAAAGGCTCACAAGCAAGGCGACGTTCAATCCCAATGCGAAAATGCCTGCTTCGCGAATGTGATGCGTCCAGCCCAGCACCATGACTCCGGCCCGGCTGATGAAAACATCGAGCCCAGCCATGAGCATCATTGGCGGAACCGCGGACCACCATTCCCGCGACTCGTCGCCTGGCTGAACCTGCCGCAAGCCAGGCGGCTGAAATTTTGTCGCCATGACGAACACCAGGCCGACCGTGATGGCTGAACTTGCCAGCACCGCCTGCATCACCAAGGGTGCGTTGGGGGTCCATGATCCGGATAAGCCCGCCATTCCCAGCAACGTCAACAAGAGGCCGTCGCGCACTATGCGTTCCGGCAGGAGGGCCGAGACACCGCCGCCGAAAGCACGAACAAGTGTTGCGCCCAAAGCGTAGGCGGTGACCAAAGGCACTGCTGCCATGCCTAGCAGCTGGCTGATTTGAAGCTCCTTGTGAGAAGGATCTGAAAAGAAAAAGATCAAGGCGGCGCCAACGATGCCGAATAGTGTCGCCGCCGCCAGCGACCTCTGCAGAGCAAACCTGATTACGCCGTGTACCAGGTCAAGCCGCCCTTTGGCACTGTAGGCGGAGACGAAACGCAACAAGGATACATGGAAACCAAGCGTTGCAAGATAGGCAAGCACCGAGGTCCAGGCCAGAACATAGGAGTAGATGCCATAGCTGGTGGAGCCAACGATGCGCGCAATCAATAACTGCGCCAAGCTGGTCAAGCCCGCACCCCCGATATAGACCAAAAGAGCGAAGATGCTGGCATAGCCGAGACCCCGGCCCGTGTCCTCCTTGTGCGGCAAAACCATATTCGTTGGAGCAACGGAGGCCGCAGGGAAGCGGGCGAGCTTCGGATCGCTGAAATCGTCGATGTCTTTTGCGCCGGCGTCGCGCATTTCATCGCCTTGATCGCCTTTGGCCGCGGACCCTGCTCCGGACTGCGAGATCGTCGATATTATCTTCCGCTCGACAGGTCGAATGCCGTGGCGGTCGTTACGCGGAATCCCGCATGTGACATTCATGATGTTCTCTCGAGCAAGAGATCCGCGCTGTCCCCAAACCGGTAGCCGGCGTGTTTCCTAAGATTGACCTGCGTGAGAACGCTGCCTACGGGGACCTGAGCCGTCTCGTCCTCCGTCAGCAACTGCAGAACACCACGCGCGATGCTGCGACGCGTCCTGGCCCAGCGAACAGCGAAAAGAACCGCGTCAGCCCAGCCCGTCAGTAGCCTGGCCTCAGGTCCTCCAAGCCCCAGCGGTCCATTTATGATGACGATGCTGTACATCGAGCGCAGCTCATCTGTGACCAGGGACCCGTCGATCATGGACAGTTGCGGCAGCAGATCCTCTGATGGTGCGAGTGCCATGAAGTCGATTCCAATTTCAGGCATTCCCGTGACCGCGTCGTGCAGCGGACAACGGTCGCTCATATAGTCTCCAAAGGATTTATGTGGCTTGAACGCACCGAATTCGTTCAGAAACTCGTTCGTGAGGCGGGCGCCCGTGCCGTCAAGATCGAGAAAAAGCACTCGTCCCCCAAGTCGGGTAGCTGCCAAGGCGAGGCTCCATGCGAGCTCGGTCTTGCCATCATGCCGGACGCTGGACGTGACGAGGATGACGTGCGACGCACGGCCTCTCGCTTTGTTGAGAGCCACGGTGACAAGGAGAGAAGTGACGGCTCGGCTGTAGCTGCAGTTTTGCTGGCCGAGAACCAGCTGCTGTAGTCGTTTCGCGTGTATCGTGGGCGCTTCCGGTATCAGCCCCAGGCACGGAACCCCGAGCGCGGCTTCAGCTTCGGCCCCGCCGCGCAAGGTCTGATTGAGACGGCTGCGGACCAAGACGAAGACCCCGCCAATGAGGCCAAACACGATCATGCCGGGCGGAATAAGAAAGATGGGCGGCAGGGTTTTTGGATTCGTTGGCGGCCATGCCGCTGAAAGGATCGAGACCCCGGGCAAGGGAGTTGCGATGCGCTGCACCAGATCCTGTTGTTGGGTGAGAAGCTGGTTGTATCGCTGCGTCAGGATGCTGACCTGCGGCTCGAGCGCACGCAAGCCGGAAAGCCGGCCGGCTGTGTCGGCCACCACGGCATCGAGCACATTCTTACGGCCCTCCAGAGCAGCGATCTGGGCACGGTAGATGTTCCCCTCCGCCGCAATGCGAGCAGTGCCTTGTTCGATCTCGCCGTTGATCGCAGTGCTAAGGCCCGCATCCGCATTGTCGTTGGCTTGGCGGGCCGCCATGTCGGCCAATACCGGAGACCCGATCGCTTCGGCGAGCGCCGCCACCGATGCTCCTTCCTCTCGCAAAGCCTCGATGTGCTGAAGGCGAGATTCCGTCGCTGAGAGATCCGCTTTCGACAAGGATATCTGCTGACTAAGTTCGGCTGTCTCCTTGGCAGCGTTATCCGCCGCACCTTGATCGACCGCGCCATGGCTCAGTCGATACTTTTCCAGGCGGTCGGTCGCTTTCGCCAGGTCGCTTTGTACGACCGGCAGGCTGGCGACGATCGAGGCGAGTTCCAGCTTGTCTGACGCCCTGCGCTTCTGTGCGAGATCGTCGATGTATACTTGGACGAACGTATTGGCCACCAGGGCGGCTCGCGCCGGATCGTCGTCGGTGAAGCCGACGGTGATCACCCTTGATCTCAGTTCCTGTCCAACCCTCATGCCCTTCCGCAATGCCTTGAGTTCGGCTGCATCGGCCGCCTCCGGCCTGCCCTGCGGCCAAATCCTTTCTAGCAGACCAGCTGCGAAGGTGCGTATGTTCTGCAGGTTGCCGCCTACCGGGGCGGCGCGGGAATTTCCGACATCACCTTGCTCAGCAATGTTGCCGATCTTTGTCTCGCGTAGGGCTGCCACCAGGCGACGCAGATGCCCCTGCGAAGAGAGCATGGTTAAGTGGTCATCAATGCTCGCATCCAGCATCTCCTGAGCAGAATCCGCACCTCCGGGAGCCGCGTTCCTGCCAGGAGCATCGACAATCACCTGTGCGGTCGCCTCGAACAGGACAGGACGCACAAAACCCGCAAGCCCAGCCAACACTCCGCCCAAAATCACCATTGCAAGCAGGAACCATTTTCTCCTCGCGATGGTAATGAGGAGTTGATGGAAGGGGGTCTGCGCGTCGACCTGTTCGCGCAGGAATGGCCTCATGCGCGGATTGATCTCGCGCGTCGGCACGTGCATTTCAGTGGCGTGCGGAAGGTGAATTCGGCTGACTATGGAACCTTCCATCTCATACTCCTGTCAGTTCGAGCGCTGTGGACATGCCCGTTGCCGGCCCGGCGGACCGCCCGGCCTCGTTGCGCCAGGCCTGGAACATCAACGCGGGCCACAAATCGCGAGAATGATCCTGTCTTCCGTCAAGATGGTCGCGCCAGCAGGTTTCGACCTTCGCAAAGTCGAAGATCCCATCTCCGGAGAGGCGTATATCGGCGACTAGATCGCTGGCCCAGATGCGCAACGGGCCGCTCAGCCAGACTGCTATGGGAACATCGAAACCCTGCTTCGGCCGGTCGATCAGCCGTTGCGGAACATAGCGGCTAAGCAGCTGACGAAGAAGCCACTTGCCTTTGCCATTGCGGACCTTCGCATGTGCCGGCAGCCGCCAGGCGAATTCGACAACCCGATGGTCGAGAAGCGGGCACCGGCCTTCGAGGCTATTGGCCATGCTGGCGCGGTCCAACTTCACCAATATATCGTCGGGCAGGTAACCGGCCATGTCGTCGTACAAGAGACGGGACAGCAGGCCATCAAGCCGGGGGGACCCTTGAATTGATGTGGGCGGCGTGTGGAGTGCGAGGCTCCCGGTCGATGCTCCGGTCAGCCGTCGATGCAATTCGTCCTCATCTGGCGCAGCGAGCAGCCAAGCGAGGCGATGCAGCCGGTCGCTCCGCAGCGCGTGCCGTCCACTTGCCGAAAGCGGCAGCTTGCCGACGAAATCGTGACGCGCTGCACGGGCCAGCAATCCGACCCCTGCAGCAAGCGCGTGACGCAGCGGCGACGGCAGCGCATGCTGTCGTTTCAACCGCGCAGCCATGAAATGACGGGCGTAACCGGCGAAGCATTCATCGCCACCGTCGCCTGATAGGGCCACCGTAACGTGCTGGCGAGCGAGCCGCGCCACGAGCAAAGTCGGTATCTGCGATTCATCGGCGAACGGCTCATCCCAGATCCGCGGCAGTTCCGGAATGACTTCACGCGCAGCGGCTGCTGAAAGGTGGAGTTCAGTATGATCGGTGCCCAGGTGCCGCGCGACCTCCGCCGCGTGGGGAGCCTCATCAAACCCGCCTTCTCCGAAAGCGATCGTGAATGTGCGCACCGGTTTTGGCGATTGGGCCTGCATCAGCGCCACAACCGTGGAGCTGTCGAGGCCACCAGACAGAAAGGCACCCAGCGGCACATCGGCTATCATGCGTTCCCGGACGGCAAGTCGAAGCAGGTCGTCGAGTCCATCGGTCAGTTCTTCGTCGGTACCGGCGATTAGATTCTGTCGACCGTTCGCGGCGACTTCAGGCAGCGACCACCAGTGTCGGGCGCGTTGCGAAAGGGATGCGGCGCTGCGCGCCTCGGCAAAATCCGCCGCCGTCACAGACAGGACCGAGCCCGGAGGTAGCTTGAACACGCCTCGCCAGATGCAACAGTTACCCGGTACCCATCCCTTCGAAAGCATTGTCGCGGCCGCGTCGAGATCGAGCTCCTGACAGAAACCTGGAAAACGATGGATTGCCTTCAACTCGGAGGCAAAAACGAGCGCATCGCGCGTTGCAGCAACATAGAGCGGCTTCTTGCCCATTCGGTCGCGGGCGAGATGGAGGGTCCTGGTCTTTAGATCCCACAATCCAAATGCGAACATGCCAGCGAGGCGCGTGAGTGCGGTGTCGAGACCCCAGCTCTCGATTGCGCACAGCATCACTTCGGTATCGCTGGCGCCACGGAACCGATGGCCAGCGTCTTCAAGCTCGCGGCGCAGATCGCGGAAATTGTAGATCTCGCCGTTGAAGGTAATGGCATATCGGCCACTTGCCGAATGCATCGGCTGGCGTCCTGCTTCCGATAGGTCGACTATAGCCAAACGCCTGTGGCCGAAGGCAATGCCGGCTTCGCGATTGATCCAGAAGCCTTCGCCATCAGGCCCACGATGACGAAGGGCCGTCGTCATCTGGCCAATTGCCCTGAGCGGCTTGATGTTGGCGGCATCGGGTGCAAGGAGAATTCCGGTAATCCCACACATGCCATCACCTCAGGTCGCTAGAGGTTGCCGAAATCGTTCGCGGCGTTCCGGCAACAAGGCAAATGGTAAGCGCAAACCACACGATTGGATGGCGGATGATCAGATGTGGCATTCCGAAGATGACGATCGACACCACCAGCACGAACAGGGCATCGAGCTTCGCACGCCATGCGCATAAAGCCGCCGCGCCGACAATCCAAGCCAGGGCCAGGACCGCAACCAAACCACCTTGAGTGTACAGATCGAGAATCGTGTTGTGAGCCTCGAAAGGCCGGGGCAGAAATTGGCTGTAGGAAATGGGCGGGCGCTCCAGATGCGGGCCAGGACCAAGGCCCAGGGATCCTGACGTTAGGCCCTTGGCCAATGCATCTCCCCAGAGATGGATTCGAAGTGCAGCGGTTTCGGCGGTCGCTTCGCCGCCCTTGTCCTTGGTAAGACTCAAGGCGAACTGTTCGACGCTGCCCACCTCCGTGACGATGTAAGGCGTCATCGACATGGCCAACGGAAGGAAGCCAATCATCAGCAGGAGGGTAACTTGCCGGGACAGGCTGACCTTGCCGTCACCGGCTGCGAGCCATGTCCGAACCCGCAGCCCAAGAAATATCAGGCCGACCAGGACCGTCGTGTAAAGATAGGTATCACTCTTCGTCAGCCTTCCGACATAGATGGTCAGGATAAGGCTGCTGAGCCCGGCCAACCTCGCCCACGGCTTGCTTGTAGTCGTCGCAAGATGCAAGGCGAGCGGACCAAGGAGTGCGCAATAGAGCGCGAGCTGGTTGGGGTTCTCGGACCAGCCTCGGAAGCGATCCCAGTACCAGGGATCGACGCCGGATTGGTGGATCCAACCCCATCCAAGTGCCAGCTGAACAATAAAGCATGCATTCGCAATAGCGACCACCCACCAGGCAGCACTGCGCAGACGGCGATCCGCGTCGGGCTCCGCGGCGGCGAGGCAGGTGACGCAGATCAGCAGCAGGTAGGCTACCACATCGTGCATCACCACCGACAGATACAGTACCGTAGTCAGGTAGCCAACGATGGTGCCAATACCCAGAGCGAGCGTGATGATCAGCCAGAAGCCCGCAACACGGATCAGGGCGGGCCTGACTACCAAGTGACCGCCGGCGAGCACCCGCCCGATCGACAGCATGATCCAAAGCGCGAGAAACAATTCGCCATAACCGTAGGGCAAGCCCGGAACTGAGAGCTGCGCCGCATACGACATGGCCACGCCGCAGGCCAGGATCGCGTCCCGGATCATCGGCGCGCTCCACCCGATCCGCGGTTTGCAGCAGGCTCTTCAAGCAACACCGGCGATGCCGGTCGAGCGAAGCCGCCCTGGGATTTGGCACTAAGGACATTGTCGTAGAGATCGCAATATTGCTCGACCACCCAGGGCAGCGAGAACTGCGTCCGGACGAGCTCGACAGAGCGAGCGCCCATGGTCCGTCCTTTCCGGCGGTCGGACAGGACCTCTATAATTCGAGAGGCAAGGCCGTTCGCATCGTGCGGGGGGACGAGATGGCCGTTCCATCCGTCCTCGACCACCTCATTGCAACCAGGCATCATCGAGGCGACGATAGGCAATCCCGCGAGCCCTGCTTCCAGCAGGACGCGCGGAATCCCTTCTCGGTATTGTGTTGGAAAGGCGAACAGATCGGCCATGCCAAGAAGGGCAGGAACGTCGCGTCGTGGACCCAAGGCGATGACATGCGGCACATGTCGATCGATCTCAGCCTTGTCCACTGCAAATGGGCCCTCGGATTCCAATGGGCCGACAAGCACGAAACGGGCATTGGGCCTTTCCGACAGGATGCGAGGGACTGCCTTGAGGAGTGTCGGGATGCCTTTCTGGCGCGTTAGCCGGCCGACAAAAATTACGATCTCGGCGGATTGGAGCCCAAGCTCTTCGCGCATTTTCATCGCCGACGGGGCAAGATGCCTTGCCATGGCGAACGCATCGACGTCGATTCCAGAACTGCGGATCACTCGTCCGCTGCCGCGTCCGATCAGTCGGTAGCGTTCAAAGAATGCCTGATCGTCCCGATTCTGGAACACCGTAGCCGCCGTCCATAACGACGAAAGCCATTGCAGTCCGCAAAAGATTGGGCGCAGGGCAAGGGCGCGCGGTTCCAGGGACGAGAACGTCCAGCCCAGACCGTTGATAGTGCGCACGACTGGAACGCTTCCGCGCACCGCAAGTGGCGTCACCAGGTTGGGCTTGGTGTCGAAGCTTTGGATAATGTCCGGCCGGAGTTCCGCCATCAGCTTTCGAATGGTTCTGATGGCGGCCCATTCTCCGCTGCTGCTGGAAAATCGGTCGAAACCGTAGCTGCGATGCGGAATGCCATGCCGCAGGAATGCGGCTTCACCGCCGCTCGACACCGCAGTAACACAGAATCCCTTCTCTCGCAGCGACATCAAGAACGGAATTCGCAGGGCATGATCCTCGCCTCCGACACACACCAGATGCGGATTCATCCTGCGTCTCCTGACCGTTCGCTGTAGCCCGATCGCGCGAAGTGGCCGGCCCTTGAATTTGCTTTCATGGTGTTGGTTTCGCTACCCATCTCGCCCAGGTCACGGTAGGGGCAGGTCTTGCCACTGTCCTCGTCTGTTTAAATGACGCAAACCCCTGTCCCGGCAGCGGGCCGCCGTACCCAGCCGGTTCAGGTCGCCGCGCCTTGCATCAAAGAGGTCGGCACTGCCCGGGTGCCGAGCGCAGAGTGGTCCGCAGACAAACGGCTCGCGCTCCGCGGCACACTTTCCTGTCATTGCTGGCTGTCGTCGGAAAGCCGCCTACTTTAGCGCGGCTCCCATCATCGTCTGGATGCGCGAAGTTTGACCACGCGGGAGGTGATCGTCCGTGCCTCCGAGGCTAGCAGGATTGGAATGCCGTCGCGAACCGGATAGGCAAGTCCTGCGCTCTTCGAAACGAGTTCATCGCGATCCGAATCCCAGGCAAGTGAGCCCTTGGTCATTGGGCATACCAACCATTCTAACAACTCAGGGTTGAAAGAGGCATTCTCTTCGGCTCGCTTATCCGTATCCATCTGCTGTTCCTTTCTCGGCCGTGACATCAACAGTGTGCTCCGGCGCGAGCGCCCTTGGCGATACAAGCCGTCACCCGACGTCATCGCTGTAATTCGTAGGATTCCGGCAAGGCTCATAAGCCTTGCAAACTGCACAATCACGCTAGGTGCAGGCTTGGCCACTGTCGTCGTCCGTTTGAATGAATCGACATCGAACGGAGCCGTATGGCGGCGAAGTTGAACGTGAGGCGTTAAAAGCGTGAATGGAGCAAGCACGATCGGCGATATCGCCATAGGCGACCGGAAGGTTTCGTTATTGAAGACCGCTCGCGGCTAATGCTCTCGAGCCGGTGTCTGATCCTTCCGGCCAGTCAATACGGGCGACGAAATCGTAAACCGGCCCGCCGGGTACTCCCCAATTGCTTGACCAGATCACCTGTGAACCGTCCGGGGACGGCGAGGCGTGGGTCTCACTCCAGTAGTCGAATGGAACGTTCTTCGTCTGCACAATGCGCCGGACCTCTCCGCTGCCGTCGATGCGCAACGCGATGACTTCCCGCGCATACGGCGCCCAAGCCGGATATTTCGATACTTCGTCCGGATTGCCCGAATAGGTAAGGAACACCCAACCGGGCCTGTCCAGCGACCTGAGCGATGCATGCTGTGCTTCACCATATCTCATGAGCGAGGTGACTTTCCCATCTGACAGCCTTCGCTTGATCACCTGGTATATGTCTGGATCGGACTTACTGATCCCCACATAGATTTCGCTGCCGTCGGCATCGACGGTCATGTCGCCATGGCCAGGCCGATGATGCTCAGTCCATTTCTGGCGCAGAACGCCGTCAACAGAAAAGATGAACGTCTGTTCAGTGTCGTCTTTCAGGTTCTGAATGCATAAGATGTTGACGCCCAGCGGCGAGATTGAGCAGGCGCCGTTGGCTCCGACAAGCTGTGCGAGATCGATTTCCGGAAATTTCCGCCGCTGTCTGAGATCGTAGGCAAAGACGACCGCTTTGCCGTCCCGGCGAACCGCGCGTACGGCAATACGGCTGCCATCACGGCTTGGATTACCTTTGTATGGCCCGAACTGGAGATTGCTACTGTCAGCCGAAACAAACAGGACCTCCTCATGATTGGTGCGTGGCGCCCAGGTCGAGATTTTCCGACCACCGACGCAGATCATCAGGTCGGGATCGTGAGGATGCCATTCGCATTCGGTCGATCGATCACGGCGAAAAAGCGGGGCGTAGGTGCGCCCATCCAGGAAGCATAAGCCGCCGCAGCCGTTGCTGATGACAAGAAGGCTCTGATCCGAATTCCAGGCCTGGGCGCTCGAATAGCGGTGGCTGCAATATTTGCTCCCGCATGCGATGCCGGCGCCGAGGATTCCGGGTTTGGTTATTCGGGTGAAAGTTGTGCCAAATGCCGCATCCTTCGCGGCGTGCAGGTAATCCGGCAGGTCCATGGCTACCGGCGCGACGAACTTTGTCGATGCGACGTCCTCTCCACTCACCGCCCCGTGGATAACTATGGATATCGCGCTGACAGCAGCTAACGTCAACGCCAAGGCAGTCTGGTAGCGAGAAAAGCGCATGTCATGTCAACTCGCGCGGTTCCTTTTCAATAATTCGATTTTCCATATTATTGGATATCTCTTTGTCGACGCTTCAAAACCGCATCTCTCTAAGCTTCAACTCTTTTAAATTTCGCCCGCGTCGCGCCGAACTTGTCGACTACTCCACGCGCTATCATTTCTGTGGCGGCTGTGAGCCCGTTCGAATCTAAACTTTCGACGCAAGTTGTTGGCACGGGAAACGATCCAAGTTGTTCCCCAATGAGATTAACGTGGTCAATATGATCAAGACTGCTCTGCAGATCGACTTCGAGGAACTTCTGAATGATACCGAGGTTACGCCGGCGTTCCTTCAGACGGACCTCTAGAATTTCCCTTGGCGCCTGCAATCGGACAAGCAGATCCGGTTTGGGTAGAAGCTCGAGCGCGCGCGACACCCTTTCACGATCCGTTACGCCGCTGAACAAAACCAGTGAACATACGAATTGCACCATACCCTGGTCAAAAATTGAGATCGTGTCATTGGACGCTATTGCCGCGCGCCAAGCTTGAAGAAGAGCTTCAAGATGCCAGTTCAGGCGAGCCGCCCACAGCTCATTCTTGGGTGGAAGAATCTTAAGCACTTCTGCACCGAGAGAACGCTGTCCGATCCACTTTGAATGCAAGCCGGAGACCAGTTTGAAGGCGGCCCTTCTAACCGGATGTCGGCGGTCACCTGTCTGCAAAACAACACAGTAGCCCTGAGCTCGCAAAACGTGCACCAGCTCGGACGCTAACGTCGTCTTACCAGCACCGGACGGCCCAAATAGCTCCAAGATCATCTTTCAATCCAGACTGAGGGAAGCCTACTGGCAGTGACGTCATGTCCATTTGCTGAAGCGAACGCTCATCTCTTCCTGGGATGTCTAGCCGACGAGCCAGGAATCCGCGCCATCCGTATGAATGACGGTGTGGTCACGTTAGGATATCGACGGACGCCAAAATCGTGAACGGAAGGAGTGCGTTTCGGTCACTATCCTTCCGGATTGCCTACCGTCCGTTTACCGCTCCGTCTCCGAAAGGGGTGTGCAGTAGCCCTATTCCCCAGCACACTTCCGCGAGGGCGCGGCAGTCATGAGTTCGGCATGTCTCATCCGTTCGAGGGATGCAAGACACCCAGCCTTCTGGAAACCTTCTCTGTGATGGACGCAGCCAACTGGCCGTTTATCCCCTCTATCGCCAATAGGGCAGCTTGGTCGGCTATCCAATGAACGTGTCGGACAAAAATCTTCGATCTCATCTGCGGGAGAAATCGTATGAAAGCAGGCATATGAGCGAGAACCTCGAGCCACATCAGACGGCAGCGGCAAATACGGCTATACCTGCCAATTACAACGCCAAGGTCGCGGCAGTCGCGGCCTATGAGCTCCCGACAAAACAGAGATATCAAGATCCGGGTTTTGCGAGCTGGTACCTGAACGGCTATGCAGGCCGGTTGAAGCTGTCCACCGTTGCGTCATACGTCATTGCGCGACGGGAGCAACGCTGCGTCGCCAAGGCGCTGGAGAGGTGCAGCCCGCCTCCATCTCAGGTGCTCGATATCCCATGCGGAACCGGGAAGCTGGCCGGCGTGCTGGGCCAGCATAATTGTCGGGTGCTGGCTGCAGACATTTCAATGGAAATGATGGCCTTGGCTAAATCAGCATATGAAGGTCAATCCGGATTTCGGGGATTCATCCGATGTGACGTGACGCAGCTGCCGTTCGCCGACGAAAGCTTTGACACGGTGGTCTGCCTTCGCCTCATTCACCTTATCCCGCCACATCTCAGGCGCGACATTATCATTGAGCTCGCGCGCGTTGCCAGCCGTCGCCTGATCGTATCCTACGGCCTTGGCACCCGCCTCCAGAGAATACGGCTAAGGCTGCGGAAGATGATCACCGGAAGGATGTCGGCGCCTCATCCCGTCAATCTCACCGTTGCACGACAGGATTTCGCGGCGGCGGGGCTCAAGCTGGTACGCTCTTTTAGCGTCCTGCGGTTCCTGTCCTGCGAGCAGCTGTTCGTACTTGAGAAGGTAAAGGCTTGACCTGCCGCCGGTTTGCAGTCTTCGCGTTAGCACTGGTATTGCGGATCAGGCCGCTGATGGGTGTCAAAAGCTGAAACGGCTGTGGGAGGTAGCTGTGGAACCGGCAGGCAAGGCCATTCCGGCGCGCATGGCATCACTCGACCTGCTGCGCCTGGCTGCAGCCCTCGCGGTCGTGCTCTTTCACTATCTTTTTGGCGGCGCGATCGCGGGCAATCTCGACGTGGAATATCCTGCCGCAGCACCTTACGCCATCTACGGCTATCTCGGCGTCAATCTGTTTTTCCTGATCAGCGGTTTCGTCATCGCGTGGTCGGCCGAAGGTCGAACCTGGCAGGAATTCGCGGTCGCCCGCTTCGCCCGGCTTTATCCCGGATTCCTCGTCTGCATGACCGCGACGTTTGTTGTTCTCGTCGTCGCCAAAGATCAGCGTTTTCCGACCGATGTTCCAACCTATGTAGCCAATCTTTCCATGTTCGCCCGCCTCTTCGGCAGGCCGTCCATGGATGGCGTCTACTGGTCGATCATGCTCGAGATCCTGTTTTACGGCTGGGTTGCAGTGCTGATCTTTGCCGGCGCCTTTCAGCGCTGGAAAATACCCATCGCGGCCATCTGGCTCGCAATTTCGGCAACCAACGAGTTCTTCTTTGGGAACCCGGTGATACGCATTCTCTTCATTACAAACTATGCGCCTTTGTTTGCCGCGGGCATCCTCGCGGAAGACATCGTTGCAAGGGGCCGTTCACCGGCTGCGTTCCTGTTTCTTGCCGTCGCGTTCCTGGTGTCTTGCCAGACCGCAATGTTCTCTCATAACTGGATGCAGGAGCACTTTGGCGCAGCCATTTCGTATCCTGCTCTCTTCACCGCCAACATGGTGGTCTACGGAGTCTTCGCTGGCGCGATATTGCTCCGCTCCGTGATTGCTCCATCCAAGGCTATCATGATGCTCGGAGGGTTGACTTATCCGCTGTATCTTTTGCACCAGTATATCGGCTACATTTCGCTTAACGCGCTGGCGCCTCATGTCGGCAAGAACGCCGCATTCTTCGTCGTGTTGGCCGGGGTCCTCCTTGCCTCTTTTATCGTCTGGCGCTTCATCGAGACGCCGGTACGCAAGCCGCTCGTCCGCGCCCTGGTGTCTGGGATATATCGCTTTGCACCAGCCTCGCGGCCAATCCGGCAAACCTCTTCCGCGCGAACGTCATGATCAGGAGCTTTCGGCGGATGCCGCAGAAGATGTTTGAGTCCAACCGCCGCCTCGCGGAAAAGGCAACTGGGTAGCCCCACGACGCCTGCGTAAGCGAATACATGATCTGTGGGTCAATCCGCAGGCGAGCAGCAGGCCGGCGATCAGGCGAGACAGCACCGGGGTTCCTTCCAAGCCGCCGATGTTGCACGGCACCGCTGTTGCGGCAATGCCGGCTGCGAGGCGCATTCGCATTTCGGAGAGGCGCCGTCTAGATCGGCAGCTTCGTCGATTGCGTCACATTTTGTTCTTGCTTTGTGCCGGCAGCTATGCTAGTAATTTGGGTACTGTGCAGATTCGCACTGACGACCCGCCGGTAGGCGGGTTTTGTTTTTGGTCTGGTTTTCAGATTTCCCGGCCGTCCTGCGTCGGACGGCTTCTCGACCGCGCCATTCGAGCCAAGCTCCACACGGTCGGATCAAGTCAGCCGAGTCTTATCCCGAATAGAACCATCCTTGGCTGGTCGTCGATACCGTTGCGGAAACGAGTTCGAAGGGAGCGCCCCTCCAACGCTCAATCCTACTTCAAACCTCAATATTTCTGTCAGAGGGTGTCGGTATGTGATTTGGCGCTAATATACGCCGTCTGTAAGTAGGCACGGTCGAAACAGAAAAAGGAATATTGGATGACAACTCTGCATTACACGTCAGGTGGATCGGGCACGGAAATTGCGCAAGCCGGATTCAATCTGGCCGACGTTTCATCTGTTGACCAACTCAATGCGCTGCCGGACGGTATGAAGGGCTTGGTCTACCTCAACGAAACCGACGGAGCGACGTCGTCCTTTATCGACAAGATCACGCCTTTCATCGGCAATCCGAAGCTGTTCGGATTCTTCCTGGTCGACGAGCCGGATCCCACCGGCCAATGGGGCACCTACGCCTCCGCCGCGAATCTGAAGGCAGAATCCGACTGGATTCACGCCAATGTGCCGGACGCCAAGACCTACATCACGATGATGAGCTTGGGGACGTCGGCGAATCCGGATTTTTCGGGCACGTACAATCCCGCCAATACCGGTATCGATTACTACGGCGTGGATGTCTATCCTGTCCGCACGGATGGCGCGGTCGACTATAACATGATCGACAAATTCGTCGCTGCCGCTCAGGCATCGGGCATCCCGACGAGCAAGATCATTCCAGGCTACCAGACGTTTGGCGGTGGCGACTATAACACCGACATGGGTGGCAAATATGTCGTGCCCACCGCCGCCCAGATGGAAACCATGATGGACCACTGGGCCAAGCTGGTTCCGTCACCCGCCTTCGAGTACGCGTACGCCTGGGGTTCACAGCGAGGCGACACCGCGCTTGAGAGCTCCCCGGAACTGCAGGCCGTTTTCCGGCAACACAATCTCAGCACCGCCGGGACTGCTCCTTCCGAAGCTGCGGCCACCGATCCCATTTCTACGGTCCCTTCCGAGGCCACCACCGGCGATAGCACCTCGACCGCCACAGCCCCTTCCGAAGCCACCTCCAGCGGCGGCACCTCGACCGCCACAGCCCCTTCCGAAGCCACCTCCAGCGGCAGCACCTCGACCGCCACCGCCCCTTCCGAAGCCACCTCCAGCGGCAGCACCTCGACCGCCACAGCCCCTTCTGAAGCCACCTCCAGCGGCGGCACCTCGACCGCCACAGCCCCGGCCGAAGCCACCTCCAGCGGCGGCACCTCGACCGCCACCGCCCCTTCTGAAGCCACCTCCAGCGGCAGCACCTCGACCGCCACAGCCCCGGCCGGGACCATCACCGGCGGCAGCACCTCGACTGCCACCGCCCCTTCCGAAGCCACCACCGGCGATAGCAATCATGGCAAGACCACGCTTTCGCATCTCCTCGCCGGCAACGGCGGTTCGACCACTACCGCCGCCTCCGGCGCTACCGCCAGCGATGGCAGTCATGGCAAGACCGCGCTATCGCACCTCCTCGCCAGCGACGGCAGTTCGACTACTACCGCCGCCCCCGGCACTACCGCCAGCGATGGCAGTCATGGCAAGACCGCGCTGTCGCCCCTCCTCGCCAGCGACGGCAGTTCGACTGATACCGCCGCCTCTGGCGCTATCACCGGCGATGGCAGCCATAGCAAGACCGCGCTTTCTCACCTCCTCGCTAGCGACGGCAGTTCGACTGCTACCGCCGCCTCCGGTGCCAGCACCAGCGATGGCAGTCATGACAAGACCGCGCTTTCTCACCTCCTCGCCAGCGATGGCAGTTCGACTGACACCACCCACGATAATGCCGGCGACAAGGTAAGCGAGGGCAGCAGCGTTGACCGTATATTGGCCTCGTTGAGCCATTCTCTTTCGGCCGGCTCGGAACTTCTCCCGACCAACGATCCATCCGACAAGACGGCAACCAGCCTGATCCGCCACGGATTCGCGCAAACCGTCCAGCCCGATGAAAGTGTGGGCGCCCAGGCAAAAAACGGCGCCGCCGCCGAGATCATGTCTGGCCACGGAGGCAACGATGCCTTCGACTTCAGCAAGCTTCAGGACAAGCTCCACCTCGATCAAGCCGCTCTTACCGAGCTTAAGTCGGGCGGGCTTTCATTGCATACTTCCCCTGCTGGTACGGCCACGGATGATGGTTCCCACCACATCATCTTTGACAGCTCAACCGGGTCGCTCTCTCTCGACAGCGACGCGGTCGGCGGCGCAACTCAAGCGCAGCTCGCTACCCATCTCCCGTTGCAGCATCACTCTTTGATCTGAAAACCGGAGCGGCGGACCTTCAACTCGAGCGTGTCCGCCGCTCCGTCCGTGTTCAATTGCGCCACGGAAGCTTGACTAAGAAAAATGCGATATCGGCAGACATCAGAGAGATCGAAGTTGGTCGCATTATCGCCAATGCGAATTCCGGATTCACCACACCCTACGCAGTCTCGGCAATTTTCAGCACTGCGTCGATCTCGGCCATCACCGTTGCCGGCAGCGGCCCTTTCTCCAGCGCACCGAGATTGTCCTCGACCTGCTCGGGCCGCGTGAAGCCGGGAACCGGCAAGGCGATTGCCGACTTGGCGAGTATCCAGCCGAGCGCGCCTTGCGCAAACGTGCGTCCGCCCGAGCTGAGCAGGTCGCGGATTGCCGAGAGCCTTGACAGATAATGCGGGTTGGCGGCGCCATCCCTGAAAAACACCATCCATTCGGCATTCCCGCCGCGCACATCGTTGGTGGGCAGCCGCATGGCCGGCGTGTATTTGCCGGTGAGCAGCCCCATTGCCAGCGGCACCCGGCTGAACGAGACGAGGTTCTCGCGCGCCGCAACGGCCATCAGCTCGTTCGCCGGGGTAAACACATTGAAGTCGTTCTCTACGGCGACGAACCCCTCGCGCGGCGCGTAGGCGGCAAGCCGTTCGCGGTGATCGGTGCTCCAGCCGAAGCCGCCGATCTTGCCCTCCTGGCGCAACAGGCCGAGCGTATCGAACACCTCGCCGGCGCGCTCGATCGGATACTCGTTGATATGTAGCAGCACGACGTCGATACAATCCCGCTGCAGGCGCTGCCGCGAATTGTCGATCGATGTCCGGATTGCCGCGGCAGAGGCATCCTCGGGTGCGATCTTACGCGTTTCGGGATCGCCGAAATAGCCGACCTTGGTGACGATGACGGCTTCGTCCTTACCCCTCAACGCCCGCCCGAGGATCAGTTCGGCATTGCCGGCGCCGTAGGCGGCAGCCGTGTCGAACACCCGCGCGCCGATCTCATAAGCCATCGCCAGCGCGGCTTGCGACCTGATATCGTCGACCTCGCCATAGATTGTCGCCGTGTCACGCCAACGCGCGGGGCCACCTGCCGCCCAGGTGCCGATGCCGATGCGCGGTACCGAGCGGCCATCCCAAAGCATCATCATCTGCATGCCCGGCTCCTCAACGACGCAAGCTGGCGTGGCGGGCACGCTCGCGGATCTCTTCGCGAGAAATGCCGGCGTCCGCCAGTGTGCTGTCCCGGGCCTGCCTCAAACTCGCAAGCGTCTGGCGATAGGCAATCCAGCGGGCGAAACGGTATCGAAGTTCATCCAACATGATCGTCTCCTTTGGTACGCAGAATGCCTGCGCGCCTGGGTTGGTCGGAAGCGCAAAACCTCTGCGCCAATCGCATGCGCGATCGAAAGGGTTCAGTTCGCTTCTTGGCCAGCCGAGGCGCTTGTCCCTGTCCCGCCAGGCAGGATTGTCCAACGCCTCCAATGCCTGCATACTTGCGCACGATGCCCGCTTTGCGCTACAGCCACGGTCGCAAGGAGTTTTTCATTTCTGCAAAATGGATATCGGCTGGGACGATCTGAGGTTGTTTCTCGACGTTGCGCGGCTGGGTGGCTTGAGCGCAGCGACGGGAACCACGCGCCTCAGCGCAGCCACCCTTGGACGACGCGTCACCGCGCTCGAAAAGCAGATCGGCGAACCGCTGTTCGTGCGCCAGCAGACCGGCTACCGGCTGACCCCGGTCGGCGAGGAACTGCTGCGGCGCGCCGAAGACGTCGAGGCGGCAATGCAGTCGCTGACCCGCTGGCGCGAGGGAAACCTGCCCGACCGCATTGTCCGCGTCTCGGCCGGGCCATGGACCTCGGCCTTCGTTTCCGCCCATATCGGCGATATCTGGACGGTCGATGACGGCATAAGGGTAGAGCTTGTCACCACCACCGACCGGGTTGACATCGGCCGCCGTGCCGCCGACATCGGCATCCGCAGCGAGCGCCCGACCGAGCAGTGGCTGGCCGGCCGTCAGAGCGGCAAGGTCGCCCACGCCATTTATTCCGGACGTCACCTGATCAACGGCATCGCCGCCGGATTGTTCGTCGGCGTCACCGGCGAAGGCGCAAACATTGCCTCGGCGCGCTGGCTGCAAGCCCATCACGGCGACCGCATCGCCGTACGCGGCAACAACACCCATTCGGTGCGCGAACTGGTGGCCGCCGGCGCCGGCCTTTCGGTCTTTCCGTGCTTCGTCGGTGACGGCGATCCGCGGCTGGTTCGCGTTGCTCAGCCTATCCCCGAACTTGAAACCGACCAATGGATCGTCACCCATCACGAGGAACGTCACTCCCCGCCGGTACGGAAAGTCGCCGACCGGATTGCCGCCTTGATGCGGGGGCACCAGCCGCTGTTTCGCGGCGAGACGCCGATCCGGTAAGCCTCAGGCAGATCGGCCGCCAGTGGATCAAGAATCAGATATTTTGGTGGGCCGGACGATGGTACCGCCGCCGTTGAGGACGCCGGAGTGCGGCGCGCTGCTCGTCGAGATCCTTGCCTTGGGCGAAGAGAGCGGTATAAACCGACCAGCACAGGGCCGCCTATCCGGTCACTCGTCCTCCTGCCGGCTCATAGCCGTATGCTTCGCCCTTACGCACCACGCGACCGATGCCCGGCCAGCCAAGGTGCGCGCCGGCGATCCACGTCCCCGCCTCGGCCGCGTCACTGAAAACCTTTAGGCGGGTTGCGCGCGCGGTCAGCTGATCGTCGTCATAGCCCCAACTGAACGCGGGATTGCCGAACTGCAAGGCCGGCACATGAACGATGTCCCCGAAGAATAGGAAACGGTCCTCGTCCGTGTCGAACGTGTAGCCAGTATGACCGGCAGCATGACCGGGCAAGGCGACCGCCCTCAATCGCTCACCCACCTGGTCGCCATTCTGGACAGGCTTCAGCAGGGGCCGGAACTGCGCAAGGTGCGCGTAAACGAAAAAGCTCCCCACAGCCGCCTCGGAAATTACGATCGCCTTCAAGTTTGGAAAGAGCACTCGGCCGTCGGGGGTCAAAAGTCCGTGCACATGATCCTGATGGGCGTGGGTGAGCGCCAAGACCGTGATCGAAGCCGGGTCGATCTTGGCTTCCGCCATGGCCTGCTCAAGACGCCCCACTGTCGGGGCCCAGCCCCCTCCTCCGCTGTCGATCAGAACGCCGTCAACGCCTGGACCTGCCAGCGCGAAGCAATTGACAGACAGGCGAAGCGCCCCTGCCAACGCAGCTTGCGGCACCGGATTATCCTGCGGGTCCCGCAGAAGGTCCGCCGGCATCTCGATGTAACCGTCCGAGAGCGACCAGACGCGCCACCTTCCTGACGTGCTGCCGAGCACGTTATTGGTTTGCGATGTCACGATCATATGGCCACCTGCCGCAAACGAAAATGGAGGATAGGTTCGATTGTCACTATTTGGCTCTCTGCATCCTCTGCGCAAAAACGTGGGGAAATCGATGAAGATCAATGCGGAAAGCACCCGATCTCGATAGGCCACGGATCGGAAGATGATCGTTGACGGATCTGCTAGCTTCGCGGCGATGCCAGCTCTTATTGCATTCCCATGTAGATTCCTCCCTTCGTAAGCTCGTCAATCATCTGATTTATGCGCTTTCGGCGTGTTTCCGGGTGACGGGCGCGCTCGATCCAATGCAAGTAATCATTGCGCTGATAGGGAGGCCGTTGCTCGAAAGCAGTTATCAGATTTGCGGCCTCGAGCGCTGCACGCAAACTGTCGGGCATCTTAGCCAACGGACGTTTCAGCAACTCACATCTCCGCCATTCGATGCTGGAATAGATCACAAGTCAGCCGTCGCGCCTGCGAGACCGCAGCCGGCCTGGCGACAGCCCTTTCAATCGGGTCACGACGCGATTCATATGGGCCTGGTGAGTGAAACCCGCGTGCTGAGCAATCTCGGCCAGCGGCAGATCGCTATTTTCCAAAAGCTCGACCGCGCGATCAACGCGGCGGCGTAAAATGAATTGATGTACCGGCAATTGCGTCGCCTCGCGAAAGGCGGCGGTGAAGGCGCGTCGTGGTATTCCCGCGATTCCGGCAAGATGGTCGATCGACACCCCCTTTTCCAGATCGCCGTCAATCGTAGCGAGGACCCGGTCGAACCGCTGCGAGGTTAGGACCGGAGACTTCTGCTGCCGCTGGCGTGCATGCCCGAGACGGAGCAGGTTCGCGAAAACCAGGCCCAGCGCCCATTCGCGGACGATCGGGTTGGCTGGCGAGTCGCCTTCGAGGCGTCGGCACAACTCGGCCACCAGCGAATCGCGTATCGGTCGATCGGTCAGGATGACCAGGTCCTCGGGGGTCCCGCCTGCCGATACCAGGAGCCTTGACGCCAGCGCGGAGTCAACGGTGATCATCGTCAGCTCTCGCGGCTCCTCGATCTTGAACCGCGTGGCACGCTCGGGAAGACTGAGCAGCAGGTCGCCGGGGCGGGTGAAAACGCGCCGCAGCCCGCGGCCAAGATCGATCTCTGCATAGGATGAACCGCTGCGAATCACTCGCAGCTGAACGACTCCGGCCGGCGCGTGGCGATAGTCGCCGGCAGGAAAGAACAACCTCTTTGCACTTGCCGCGGTCACCATCGTTGTACCGGGCGTCCGGACGCAAGTTCCTCCAGGACTTCGATGATCGATCGCCGCATCCTCGATCCTTGATGCCCACACTTTTGCCCGTTTGACTGGTCCACCAGGCGCATCATTTGCCAGGGCAGTCAGTTCACCAATCCGGGGCACAAAGATGTTGTGCAGTGTCTGGGTCATAATGCTCATTTCACGCTGAACTTGCAGTTCCTGTGCGGCGGGAAACAATGTGTCCTGCAAGAAGAGCTCCAGGCCTGCCTTGTCGTCCCATATCTCGATGATGCGATAACCATCGTCTGTGGCATGCGCGATGTGCTGGTAGATGCCGCCAGCGGGCCGCCTCTCCACGCCGATCCGATCGAGGATGCGGCTATAATCTTCGGCCGTCAGGCCGGCAATATCAAGTGTCGTCACTACGGCCATGGTTCATCCCCGCTGCTGATAGTGGTTGTTTGAGGTGGAGTTCTTGGACGGACCCCGGATCCTACTGGGCCGATGTCGTTTGGCATCGCCCGCCCTGACGGCGAGTTTGTCTCCCGAACTTCACCGACAGGAGCGGTCTTTGATCCTCAGCCACCGAGCGCCTCGATGACAAGACGGGCGGTCGCCGCTCCGGAGAAGTTCTGCTGGCCGGTGATCAAATTGCCGTCGCGCACGGCAAAATCGCGCCACAGCCCGGCCTGAATATAGTTCGCGCCGAGCGCACGCATCTCATCCTCGATCCGCCATGGCATCAGATGCGTACTGTGCGGCAGCGCGCCCATCTCCCAGACGGCATTGTCGGCGAAGTCCTCCTCGACATTGGCGAACCCCGTAACAGTGCGCCCTTTGGCCAGCAGCTCGCCGGTTGAGAGGCGCGCGTAGCGCAGCAGCGCGACGCCATGACACAAGGCGGCCGCGACCTTGCCGGCCGCGAAAAAGTTGACGAACAGCCGCTGCAGCTCAGTTGCGCCTTCGAAGGTGAACATCGGCGCCTGGCCGCCAGCGACGACGATCGCGTCGAACGCGTCGACCGACAGCTCTGCGATGGGCCGGGTCGTCTCCACCAGCGCCGCCAGTTTCGGCGTCGACAGGAAACCGAGCGAGATCAGATCCCTATCCGAATAGCCGGACGGATCGCGCGGGTCGCTCAACGCATCCGCCTCGCATTTGCCGCCCTCAGGCGAGAAGATCGCGACTTCGTATCCGCGCTCGGTGAAGGCGAGCCAGGGATGAGTTAACTCGCTCCACCAAAACCCGACCGGCCAGCCTGTGGTGGTTGACACAGCCGGGTTTGAAAGGACCATCGCGACGCGCTTTGGACGCAGCGGGTCGAGTGGGTTGGAATCGCGCACGCTCATCGGGCCATCTCGACTGGTTCGCCAAGATTCGCCCAAATCGTCTTGTATTGGGTGTAGCTTTCCCACGCCTCGCGGCCCTGCTCACGGCCATAGCCGCTCATCTTGAAACCTCCGAACGGCGCATTAGGATGGTACTTGTGCCAGCAGTTCAGCCAGACCGTGCCTGCCTTGATCCGGTCGGCGAGCCGCAAGGCGCGGCCGAGATCGCTGGTCTGGATGCCCGAGGCGAGCCCGTAGCTCGTATCGTTGGCGATCCGGATCGCGTCCTCCTCGCTGTCGAATGGAATCACTGGCAAGACAGGGCCGAAAATCTCTTCGCGCGATATCCTTAGGTCGTTGGGCGCATCGGCGAAGATGGTCGGCTCGATGAAGAGGCCCTTGCCGTTCACCTGGCGGGTGCCGCCGCCCGCGGCCAGTCGCGCGGTGCGCTTGCCCTCTTCGACATAGCTCAAGACCTTGTCATACTCGCCCCGCGATGCGATCGGCCCGATCATCGTCGCAGGGTCCAGCGGATCGCCGAGCGTCGCCGACGACGCCATGGCGCTCAGCTTCTCGACGACCTCGTCATAGCAGGCGTGTTCAACCAGCAGGCGCAATCCGGCGACGCAGACTTCGCCCTTGTTCCAGAAGATGCCCCAGAAGGCTGCCTGCATCGCGGCATCGATATCGGCATCGGCGAAAACGATATTGGGACTCTTGCCGCCGAGCTCCATGGTCAGGTGTTTCATCGTCCCGACACCGTTACGCATGATGCCCTGGCCGACGGTGGTCGACCCGGTAAAGGCGATCTTGTCGACGCGGGCATCGTTGACCAGCGCGTCGCCGATGGTGCCGCCCGGGCCGGTTACGAGATTGTAAACGCCTGGCGGCACGCCCGCGTCGAGGATCACTTGCGCCAAGGCGAGGGCCGTCAGGGGCGTGTCGGTCGCAGGCTTGTGAACGACCGTGTTACCCGCCGCGAGTGCCGGCGCGATTTTCGAACAGGACAGCGCGAGGGGAAAATTGAACGGGGTGATCGCAGCGACCACGCCGAGCGGCTCGCGCCGCGTCAGGATCCTGATATTTGGTTCGTAGCTGGTGCGGTAGGCGCCGTCCATCGCGCTCATGGCGAGCCCGCCATGAAAGCGGAACAGTCCTGAGCAGTGCGGCATGATGATATCGCGGAAATCGCGATAGGGCATACCCATATCCATCGCCTCGCGCACCGCGAAATCCTCGGCCCGCTCGTCCATTAGATCGGCGATGCGAAACAGGATTTTAGCGCGCTCCTCATGATGCATCCGCGCCCAGGGTCCTTGCTCGAAAGCCCGCTGCGCGGCCGCGACGGCATCGCTCGTGTCGGTGACGTCCGCCTTCGCAATATCGGTGATCGCCGCGTCCGTGGTCGGATCAAAAGTCGTCGAAGTCTCGCCGCTGACGGCATCGCGCCATTGGCCATCGATCAGCAGACGTCCTACTGGAATCGCCTTGCGCCGCGCGGGTAGATAATCAGTCATGAACCGGTTCCGTCCTGTCGAATGAGATTGAAGGAAATTGTCGGCCCCATCCCGCGCCGATAGGCGAGCTGGACCAATAGCAGCATCATCGGCTCGATCAGGCGCGAGGCCGTGAGATCGCCGACATCGACCGGCATTGTCGGCAGATCGGCGAGAAGCCGGCAAACCGCCGCCTTGGCATCTGCGTCATTGCCGGCGACATAGCTCGTCACCGGATCGCCGTTGAGACGCGGATCATCCCTGTCAAGCAATTCGGCAAAGGTCGGAATGCACTTGACGACAAGGGCGCCCCGCGCGCGCCTCTGAACCTCCTCGCCTACAGACGTAGTAGTGCCTAGCAGCATCGTGGAAAGGTCAGGCGCGACTGCATTGGTATTGTCCCAGACGATCTTGCCCGACAAATCGCCAAGCGCGTCCATCGCCAGCTCGAGAGCCGGCCATGGCGTCGCCAGGGCAATTACGTCGGCCCATCTCGCTACTTCGTCAGGGGCACCGAAGCCAACACGGAGGGTTGCCGCAATTGCGCGCAACTTGCCTTCGTCACGACTGAAGCTGAGGCGAATTTCGTGCCCGGCGAGGCCAAGACATTTCGCCAAGGCCTTCCCGAGCGAGCCTGGTCCGATGATCGCAACTTTCACAACTGCCTCCCGACACGCGATCGGGCTTGCCTAGCATCATTGCGGTCGCGCTTATTTCACGAATTGCCCTTGCACGATCGGGCGCACTCGTCACATGGGTCGGCGCCAATTGGCATCCGGATCCGCCGCGCGCTCACGCCCTTCCCGAACGTGTCCCTATTGGGCATGTATGTGTGGGCGACCATAGAGCAGGGTGCGATCAGCGGAGGTCCCCAGGGCACAAGCCTGCTCATATTGGTTGACGCTAGATTTTCCTTGCCTAATCCGTCGGCGTTGCGATGACTTTTGTGGCATCAGCATAACGCGATTGCCTGCAAATCCGGGGAAAGGCCGCCTCAGGACGGCTTTCCGGACTGGCACGCCCCTTGCTTCGTTATTCACGTGCAGAGCGTCTAGGGTTCCGGCCGTGTCGATCACGGTGCTGGTCCAAGAGACGCGACCGCTTGAGATGCATTGAGGCATCTGGCGGAACACGGCGGGCCAAAATCCCGGGAGAACCCTGCACGGGTTTGCTGGCGCGAACCTCTCCCGGATGCGCGCTCCGTGAACCCCCCAAACAGACGTTCGGACGTAATCCGGATCGCAAACAGGGGTATGTAATGCTTCGCAAACTGGCCACAATCATCCTAGCCGCATCACTCAGCCTCCCCTTCATCTCAGCCGCGCAAGCGGCGCCCAAGAAAGACTTCAAGATTTGCTGGTCGATCTATGTCGGCTGGATGCCGTGGGGCTATCTTTCCGACAGCGGCATCATGAAGAAGTGGGCCGACAAATACGGCATCAATGTCGAGATCACCCGCATCAACGACTATGTCGAGAGCATCAACCAGTACACGGCCGGCGGCTTTGACGGCTGTTCGATGACCAACATGGATGCGCTTTCGATCCCGGCCGGCGGCGGTGTCGACACGACGGCCTTGATCGTCGGCGATTTCTCCAACGGCAACGACGCGGTCATCCTCAAGAACAAGACCGCGCTCAAGGATATTGCCGGCCAGAAGGTCAATCTCGTCGAGCTCTCCGTCTCACATTACCTACTTGCGCGCGCGCTGGAGACGGTGGGGTTGGCCGAAAAGGACATTACGGTGGTGAACACCTCCGATGCCGACATGGTCGCTGCCTACGGCACCAGTGACGTCACCTCCGTCGTCACCTGGAATCCGCTGGTCTCGGAAATCGCTGCCATGCCGGGCGCCCACAAGGTATTCGATTCGACTGAGATCCCCGGCGAGATCATCGACATGATGGTCGTCAACACCGCGACGCTGAAGGACAATCCGGCCTTGGGCAAGGCGCTTGTCGGTGCATGGTATGAAGCCATGGCGCTGATGACGTCGGGCACGCCCGAAGGCAAGGCGGCCAAGGAAGAGATGGCCAAGGCGTCGGGGACGGATCTTGCCGGTTTCGACGCTCAGCTTGCATCAACGGCGATGTTCTTCGAGCCGGCCAAGGCGGTCGCATTCACCAACGGCGCCGAACTGCCGAAGACCATGGATCTGGTGCGCAACTTCCTGTTCAGCCACGGCATTCTTGGTACCAACGCGCCGAGCGTCGACGTGATCGGCATGAGCTTCTCCGACGGCTCGACGCTGGGCGATGTCAACAACGTCAAGCTGCGCTTCGATCCGGCCTTTATGGCAGAGGCGGCGGGCGGAACGCTCTGACGCGGGAGCGCGACATGCTAGCCAGAGGAACCGGCATCATGCAGGCCGCAGCAGGCCCCGAAGTCGCGCGCCTGCAACTTAGCAGGCCGAAAGGGCGGCTTCGCATCATCAACGCGACGGTCTCCCGCGGCGGAGCGTTGCTGCTTGGGACGCTTCCGTTTGCCGCCGTGGCGATTGCCTATCTCTTCGCTTCGTCGCAAAGGCTGGCGGTCAATCCCAGCGACAAGCTGCTGCCCTCCCCTGCACAGATGTGGTCGGCCTTTTCAGACCTGGCGACAGTGCCGGACAAGCGCTCCGGCGACCTGATCCTGTGGG
The DNA here is from genome assembly GCF_040321675.1 of Mesorhizobium sp. M0296. Taxonomy (NCBI): domain Bacteria; kingdom Pseudomonadati; phylum Pseudomonadota; class Alphaproteobacteria; order Hyphomicrobiales; family Phyllobacteriaceae; genus Mesorhizobium; species Mesorhizobium sp. M0296. The sequence goes on along the minus strand of NZ_JAMYRZ010000007.1, from coordinate 38,447 downwards.
CCGACACCTATGCCAGCCTGATCAGACTGTTCGCCGGAGTCGGCATGGCCACGCTGGTGGCGCTCAGCCTTGGCGTCGCCATAGGTTTCATCCCGCGCGTCAGGGCCTTTCTACTGCCCTTGGTCACAGTTGTCTGCGTCATCCCGCCACTGGCGCTGCTGCCGATCCTGTTCATTGCGCTCGGCCTCGGCGAAACGGCCAAGATCACCTTGATCGCTCTCGGCGTCACACCGGTCATGGTGCGCGACATCGCCAACCGGGTGATGGAATTGCCGCCGGAGCTCGTCGCCAAGGCACAGACGCTCGGCGGCAACAGCTGGACCATGGTGCTCAGGCTGGTGCTGCCACAGGTCATGCCGCGCCTCATCACTTGCGTACGGCTGGCGCTTGGGCCGGCCTGGCTGTTCCTGATCGCGGCAGAAGCCATCGCCTCCACCGAGGGGCTCGGCTACCGCATCTTCCTCGTTCGTCGCTACCTATCGATGGACGTCATCCTGCCTTACGTCGCCTGGATCACGCTGCTTGCGGTAATGACCGACTGGCTGCTCGTGCGGCTCTCTCACATCATCTCGCCTTGGGCGCATCCGGTGCGGACCAGATGAGCCGGATCCTCGTCCATAGGCTGGAGAAGAGCTACGGCGACGCCCGCGTGCTGGAACGGGTCAACGTCTCCGCCGAAGCGGGTGAATTCCTGTCGCTGGTTGGCGCCAGCGGTTGTGGAAAATCGACGTTCCTGCGCATCCTGCTTGGCCAGGAACAGCAAAGTGGCGGCGTGGTCATCGTCGGCGACCAGCCGATCGTGCCGGAACCGAGGCCGCAGCGCGGCATCGTCTTCCAGCGCTATTCCGTGTTTCCGCATCTGACCGCGCTACAGAACTTGCTGCTGGTCGAGGACTTCCGTTCGGGCGGACCGTTCGGCCGCGTCTTCGGCGCCAGGCGCAAAAGCGCCAGGCAAGAAGCCGAAACCATGCTGGAACGGGTCGGGCTTGGCCATGCGCGCGACCTCTATCCGGCCACGCTTTCTGGCGGCATGCAGCAGCGGCTGGCGATCGCGCAGACCTTGCTCGGCCGGCCGCAGATCCTGCTTCTCGACGAGCCGTTCGGCGCACTCGATCCCGGTATTCGCATCGAGATGCATGAGCTGCTCACCGAGCTCTGGACCGAGCACGGCATGACCGTGGTCATGGTCACCCACGATATCGGCGAGGCATTCAAGCTCGGCACGCGCGTGCTGGTCTTCGACAAGGTGCGCCACGACCCCCAGTTCCCGTCCGCCTATGGCGCGACGATCACCTACGATCTGAAGCTCGACCGCAAGCACCGGGCTTCCGCACGAGACGTGGCCGAAGTGGCCGCGATGGTCGGGACGACCCGACTGGATAGCGCAATCGCGACGACGGCGTCGTGAAGGAGGTTTCATGCACAGAGATAGTCCAGAACGCCGGCATCGTCGCGCCGGGCTCACCGACCACCAGCCACGCCAACGCTTCCACCATCCGAACTTCGAGATCCGCGACATGCAGGGCTGGAAGTCGATCGAGGCGGAAGGAAAGCTGCCCGAGGATGGCTGGCGCAAGGAACAGAAATGGGCACTCGACATGGGCCTGCCCGGATCGGATTCGATCATCGACAAGTCGATCCCGACATTCGCGCGAGGCGAGTTGCCGCATTTCGCCGGCATCAACACCTTCCTCAAGGCGCCCTATGTCGAAAACGTCCGCGATGTCGGCAGATATGACGCTGCCGTCATGGGCATTCCTTTCGACAGCGGCACCACTTACCGGCCCGGAACCCGCTTCGGGCCGCAAGGCATGCGCCGCATCTCGGCGCTCTACACGCCTTACAATTATGAGCTCGGTGTCGACCTGCGCGAGCAGATGACGCTTTGCGACGCCGGCGACGTCTTCACCATCCCCGCCAATCTCGAAAAGAGCTTCGACCAGATCACCAAGGGCGTCAGCCATGTCGCCTCTTCCGGGGCGCTGCCGATCATGCTCGGCGGCGACCATTCGATAGGATTTCCGTGCGTGCGCGGCATCGCCGACGTGACCTCCAAGCGAATCGGCATCATCCATTTCGACCGCCACATCGACATCCAGGAAAAGGATCTCGACGAACGTATGCACACGACGCCCTGGTATTGGGCGACCAACCTGCCGAACGTCTCGGCCAGCAATCTGGTGCAGCTCGGTATCGGCGGCTGGCAGGTGCCGCGCTACGGCGTCGCCGAGGCGCGGAAGCGCGGCACCAACGTGCTGACGATTTCCGATATCGAACAGATGGGGCTGGAGAAGGCGGCGGAGATCGCGCTCGAACTCGCATGGAAGGACACCGACGCCGTATACATCTCCTTCGATGTCGACAGCATCGATTGCGGTTTCGTGCCTGGTACGGGCTGGCCGGAGCCCGGTGGCTTCCTGCCGCGCGAGGCACTGAAGCTGCTCGGGCTAGTGTCGGCGCCCGGCATCTGCGGACTGGAAGTGGTCGAGGTGTCGCCGCCCTACGACACGTCAGACATCACGGCGCTGTTTGGCGTGCGGGTTGTCGTCGAGGCGCTCGGCTCGATGGTCGCGCACGGCAATCTCGGCAAGCACAAATCCATCATCGACAAGCCGACGAGCTTTTGACCATGCACGATGATCATCACCACCACAGCCATGACCATGGCGACGGTCACCATCACGGGCCGAACGGTCATCATCACCATCCCCACCCCGTCGGCCACAACGGGCCGGCCGGCAAGCCATTGCAATGGCAGACACCGCATCTACCGCACGACCATGCGCCCGAACCCGCCGACGCGCCGGCGACGGATCTCGATCTCGTCGAGATCGCGTTTCTCGAAGGGTTTTCGCGGGCGCCCGACCCCTCCAGTTTCCTGCGCCTCGCCGGGATTCCGTTCGTCGGCGAGACCGCCGACGGCGTGCGGCTGCATCTTCTGCGCGTCGAGACGCAGGACATGGTCGATGTCGGCGCCGTCATGCCGCTGATTGGTGGCGCCGGCGTCACCTATCACCCGCTGCCCGCGAAACTGACGTCGCGCCGGCGCCGCCTGGCCTTCGTCTACCATGACGGCAGGGGACAAAGACTCCTCGACTTCGGCGAGGCGCGGCTTCTGGCCGACAGGTCCGGCGCCGCACAATTCACCATGCCAGGGGCCGGACAATGAGCACCGGCCTTGAACCGATCGCACCCCTATCAAACAGGTCCAGAACCATGAACAGAACGCTTTCATTCTTCGGCAGACTCGCCCTGGCAGCCGCCACAACCCTCATCCCCTCATTGGCCTTCGCCCATAGCGGCGGATTTCATGCCCACGGGTTTGTAGACGGCCTTCAGCACCCGCAGACCGGTATGGACCACCTGCTTGCCATGATGGCTGTCGGCATCATTGCCGCTCGCGCCGGCGGCAAGGGGATCATCATCGTGCCGTCGTGCTTTGTCTCGGCGATGCTCGCTGGCGCCCTGCTCGGTATCGCCGGCATCGGCCTGCCCTCACTGGAAACCGGCATAACGCTATCGCTGGTGGTCTTCGGCGCCATGATGGCGCTTGCCAAGCCGCTTCCGCTCGCTGTGGCCGCCTCGCTGACTGCTCTCTTCGCCCTCTTCCACGGCAATGCCCATGGCCTCGAAATTCCCGAGACGGCCAGCGGCATCGCTTATGTGGTCGGCTTCGTGGTCGCTACTTCGGCTCTTCACGCGACCGGCGCGTTAGCCGCCCTAACACTTCGGCGCTGGCCGCGAGCCATCCGCACGGCAGGGGTCGGCACGTCGTTGGTCGGCGTGGCGCTGGCGGCACAGATCATCTGAACCGCAGCCCATTCATCTGCGATGAACAGGAGGCGAAGGCGTGATCAACCGGCTAACCGTTTGGCAGCGCATCCGAAACGTGCTGTACCAGATCCTGAAGACCCGGTCTGAGCGACTCTGATCTCATCCGGAGATTGAGGCTAGCAGCTTGCCGTACGCCGCGCGCGCGTACGGAGCGGTCCGCCGTGGGTCGCGATTAACTTCCTAGCTGCAGCCGGACGGTCTTGCCTGACGTCGCCGGCCTGTTCCCAGCTACGCCAAATGATCGCCGTCGTGAACTCCGCGCCGGCGAGCGTGACTTGGACGGCACCGCTGCTGGCGGCCTCCCGGGCGAGGTCATGAAGAACTGGCGTGTCAAAGCGCCGAACACATTCGATCGCGAATTCGGCTTCTCACGCATGGGCTACGAGATCGCCGCAGGGTGGGGTGCGGCGATGGCCGATGTAGCATCCAGACAGTAGTTCGAGGTTGATTGCGACGGGACTATGCGCGGATTTCCATTCCAAACACCCTGCCGGCGTCGTTCAAGCACTTGATAAACGATCCTGACACTCCACCGGCGGTTGGCAACACATCTGCGGCCTCCGGAGGCCCACCATAAGTCAAATAAAATCAAACGCTATGGACGGCGGTTCGCCAGTTATTACTTGGCTACCCGAACCAAAACACACCCCTAAGTCATTGATAAATAATAACAATGGTGGGCCCGGAGGATGCATCAAAAGCTTGATTTCATTGACTTTTTCGTGGGCCAAAATCAGAAATCTTCCCGTATCGTTCCGTATGGTTCCGTCGCCGATGTCGGCCAAAACACCGAACGTTCTGCTTATTTGGCCGTCCAAGGCATCCGGCACCTGCTCGAACCCGATATCCGTCAGGCCGAAGCCGCCCGGACCGGTTGGCTCTTCGGCTGGCGCGGTGAAAGCAGGGCAACGAATTGATCCACGGCCTGCCCGGCCCGCGCCAGAACCAGCGAATCTACGAGCTTGCCGTCGGCAAAGTCGCTGTCACTGCCATAGACGGCGCTCGGCACCGTCAGGGCGGAGTAAAAGCCAAACAGCGGGCGAAGCTGATGTTCGACTACCAGCGCGTGGCGCTGGCCACCACCCGTCGCGCCGATCAGGACCGGCCGGTCGACGAGCGCCAGTGGATCGATGAGGTCGAACAGATGCTTGAACAGGCCAGCATAGGAGCCGTTGTAGACCGGCGTCGTGACGATCAGCGCGTCGGCCTGTTCGACCGCGTTTACCACATTCAGCGCCTCCGGCGTCAATTCCTTTCGAGTAAACGCAGCACCCAGACCACGGCCGGCATCGACAAGATCGAGGAAATTTACTGTGACAGACAATCTTTCGCGCAGCGCCTCGCCGAGATGATGCGCCAGCGTCCGCGACTTCGACGGCCTGTGGGTGTTGCCCGAAAGCACGACGATGTTCTGGCGCAGCCGTTCGACGTGGAAATTCATGGGCTCTCTCATCTGTCCAAAGCAATTGGAAACGCGGGCGGGGCCGCCGGCCCCGCCATTTCGTCGGCGACCGTCAGGCGGCGCGCAGAGGCCGTGTCAGCGGGATCGGCGCGGCCGGCTCCGAACGCGGCACGCGGCCTTCGACCGGATGGCTCGGATCATTGAACCCATGCGTTGAGGCATGGCCGGCGGTGACGAGGCAGTCGACAAAGGCCTCGTCCTCGGCGCTCAGCCTGAAGTCCAGCGCCTTCGCATAGCTGTCCCACTGTTCCTCGGTGCGCGGGCCGGCGATCGCCGCCGTGATCAGCCGGTTGTTCAACACCCAGGCCAGCGCGAAATCGGCGGCCGAGACGCCGCGTGACTTTGCGTGCGCCGCGATCTGCCTGGCGATCTCGATCGATTCCGGGCGCCACTCGGTCTCGGCGATGCGCTTGTCGCCACGGCCGGCCCGCGTGTCGGCGGCAGGCGCCTGGTTCGGCTCGTATTTGCCGGTCAGCACGCCGCGCGCCAGCGGGCTGTAGGAGACGATGCCAAGACCGTAATAGGCGGCCGCCGGCAGCTGTTCGGCCTCGGCGGTGCGGTTGACGATGTTATAGAGCGGCTGGCTGGCCACCGGCCGGTCGATGCCGAGTTCATCGGCCAGATGCGCGACTTCGGCGATGCGCCAGCCACGAAAGTTGGAGACGCCGAAATAGCGCAGCTTGCCCTGGCGGATCAGGTCGGCGATCGCCCGCACCGGCTCTTCCAGCGGCGCATCGAAGACGGCGCGGTGGAAGTAGAACAGGTCGATATAGTCTGTTCCCAGGCGCCGCAGGCTGTTCTCGACCGTCTGGATCACCCATTTGCGCGAATGGCCGCCGAGATTAGGCCCCTTGTCATGCGAGTTGACGAATTTGGTCGCCACGACCCAATGATCGCGCGTCGCCTTGATGCCGCGACCGACGACTTCCTCGGACTTGCCGTTGTGGTAGACGTCGGCGGTGTCAATGAAGTTGATGCCTTGCTCGCGCGCCTTGTCGATGATGCGATGCGCGACCGTCTCCTCGGTCGGCCCGCCGAACATCATCGTGCCGAGGCTGAGCGGCGAAACCTTCAGGGCGCTGCGGCCAAGATAGCGGTAGTCGGACATTTTTCTGCTCCGTTGAATTTCAGTTGATGGTTGGTTCGGCGTAGTGGCAGGCGACATGGTGTCCCGGCGCGATCGCCCGGAACGCCGGTTCCTGCGAACGGCACAGATCGGTCGCCAGCGGGCAGCGGGTATGGAAACGGCAGCCGCTGGGGATGTTCTGCGGGCTTGGCAGATCGCCATGGATCGGCGCGGCCTGACGTCGGCGCGCCGGGTCCGGCACGGCATCCATCAGCGCGCGCGTGTAGGGATGCTTCGGCGAGGTCCACAGCGTCGAATTGTCGGCGCTTTCGACGATGCGGCCGAGATACATGACCAGCACCCGGTCGGCGAAATAGCGGACGACTGATAGATCGTGCGAAATGAAGAGATAGGACAGCCCGAGCTGACGTTTCATGTCGACCAACAGGTTGAGGATCTGCGCCTGGATCGAAAGGTCGAGCGCCGAGACCGGCTCGTCGCAGACGACCAGTTCCGGATTGAGGATCAGCGCCCGGGCGATGCCGATGCGCTGGCGTTGCCCGCCGGAAAATTCATGCGGGTAGCGGCCAAGCGAATCCCTCGGCAGACCGACACGCTCGATGATGTCCTCGACGATGGTGCGCCGCTCGGCCGTGTTGCCGATGCCATGGACCTTCAGTGGTGCTGTCAGGATGTCGCCGATCGTGTGGCGCGGATTAAGCGATGCGAACGGATCCTGGAAGATCATCTGGATATTACGGCGCGCCGCCTTCAGCCGGCGCGCGTCGAGAACGGTGATGTCGGTGCCGTTGAACTCGATCCTGCCGCTAGTCGGGTCGACCAGCCGCATGATGGTCTTGCCTAGCGTCGATTTTCCGCAACCGCTTTCGCCGACGAGACCAACCGTCTCGCCGCGTCCGACTTCGAGGGATACGCCATCGACGGCGCGCAGCGTGCCGCCCTGGGCGTGGAAATGAGTGGAAAGGTCAGAGACCGAGAGCAGCGCCATGCGCAACCTCCGGAATGAAGCTGTAGGGGCAGGCGACTAGACGATCCTCGCTCACCTCGACGAGGGCGGGTACGAAATGGGCACAACTGTCGCGCGCCACCGCGCAGCGCGGCCGGAACGGGCAGCCCTTTTCGCCGGCGGCCGAGACGATACTGCCGGGAATCTCCGTCAGCCTGGCGTCGCGGTAGTGGAGATTGGTCTTCAGCCGCGGCGACGCCGCCAACAGGCCGCGCGTATAGGGGTGAAGGGGTGTTCTGAACAGCACGCCGGGCAGCGCCTGTTCAACCTTGCGGCCGGCATACATGACGACGACCTTGTCGGCCCATTGTGCGACGACACCAAGATCGTGGGTGATGAGCACTACAGCCATCGATAGTTCGCGGCGCAGCGTATCGAGCAGGTCGAGCACCTGCGCCTGGATGGTCACGTCGAGCGCCGTCGTCGGTTCGTCGGCAATCAGCAGGCGCGGTCGGCAGGCAACGGCGATGGCAATCATGACGCGCTGGCGCATGCCGCCGGAAAGCTGGTGCGGATAGTCGTCGATGCGCCGCTGCGGATCGGGAATGCGCACCAGATTGAGAAGCTCGATGGCACGGCTCCGCGCTGCCTTGCCGCGTATGCCTTCGTGCAGCGTCAGCACCTCGGTGATCTGCCGGCCGATGGTCAGCACCGGATTGAGCGACGTCATCGGCTCCTGGAAGATCATGGCGATCTCGCGTCCGCGCAGGTTCCGCATAGCCCTCTGGTCGAGACCGAGCAGGTCCTTGCCGGCGAATTCGATCCTGCCATTGGGGATTTTCGCCGAGCGCGGCAGAAGCTGCATCAGGGCGAGCGCGGTCAGCGACTTGCCGGAGCCTGATTCACCAACGATCGCCAGCGTCTCGCCCTCACCGACCTCGAAGCTCAGCCGGCTGACCGGCTCGGTGGTCGGGAAGCGAACCGTCAGATTGTCGATCCTGAGCAAAGGAGCCGCCATCTCTATCGCTCCTGTGAGAAACGCGGGTTGAGCGCATCGTTGAGGCCGTCACCGATCAGGTTCAGCGCCAGCACGGTAAAGACGATCGCCAGTCCCGGAAGCGCTGTCAGATACCAAGCGGTGCGGATCAATTCCCTGCCCGCTCCGATCATCGAGCCCCAGCTGACGACGTTGGGATCGCCGAGGCCCATGAAGGACAGCGCCGATTCCATCAGAATCGCGGTCGCCACCATCACCGACGAGGTCACGATCAACGGCGGCAGCGCATTGGGCAGGATCTCGCGGAAGATAATGCGGACATGGCCGTAGCCGAGGCTGCGGGCGGCCATGACGAAATCCTTCTCGCGGATGGCCCGGAACTCGGCGCGGGTCAACCGCGCCACCGTCGGCCAGGTGATGACGGCGATCGCCACTGTCACGACAGGCGCGGTCGGCTGCGCGATCGCCACCATGACGACCAGAAGCACGAAGCTCGGTATGGTCTGAAAGATCTCGATCAGGCGCACCAGCAGGTCGTCGATCCAGCCGCCGAAGTAGCCGGCGGCGGCGCCGACCAGGATGCCGAAGCTGAGGCCGAGCGCGGTCGCCACCAGGCCGACGAACAGCGAAATCCGCGCGCCATGCAGAATGCCGGAAAGCACATCGCGGCCCATGGAGTCCGTGCCCAGCGGGAAGGCTGGGTTCTGGCCCGGCCACAGGAAGGGCCGGGCCACCATCGATAGCGGATCGGCCGGATAGAGGACTGGTGCGAGCAGTGCGGCCAGCACGACCAACGACAGGAACACCACGCCGAACATGGCATTGGGATTGCGCAGGAAGACCTTCAGCGCACGCCCGCCAGCGGCTATCGGCACCGACGCTGCCGAAGCGGAGCGTGCGTCGGGCGCGTGGAGATTGCTCCAGCTCTTTGCCTCGGGCTCAGGCGGTGCCGCAGGCCCGCGAGCATCGGCATGGAGACGGCGGGAACGGGCATCGCCCGCGGCGAAATCGGTGGAAGCCATCAGCGTACTCCGATACGGGGATCGAGCCAGGCGTGCAGAAGATCGACGGTCGCGTTGGCGATGATGACCAGCAGCGACGACAACAGAAGGATGCCGAGCAGCACGGTGAAATCGCGGCCCATGACCGCTTCGAAGGCGAGACGCCCGAGGCCGGGCCAGGAATAGACGGTCTCGACAACCACGGCGCCGCCGAGCATGCCGCCAACATGCATGCCGGCCATGGTGGTAATGGGGATCAGCGCGTTGCGCAGGACATGGCGAATGGTGATGATGGCCGGCGGCAGGCCCTTGGCTGCGGCGGTGCGCACGTAGTCCTGCGACTGGACCTCCAGCATCGCCGCTCGTGTCAGCCGCGCATAGATCGCCACGTAGAACAGCGCCAGCGACAGTGCCGGCAGGATCATGTAGCGCGCCCTGTCCCAGAGCCCGGCAAGGCCGGTCAGGTTGCTGCCGATGGTTCCCGAGCCGCCGCTCGGCAGCCAGCCGAGCTTGACCGAAAACAGCACGATCAGCATCAAGCCGATCCAGAAACCCGGGATTGAATAGAACAGCAGCGAAATAACGGAGAGCACACGATCCGGCAGGCGCCCGGCAAACACCGCCATCACCGATCCAAGGGCGAGGCCGAGCACAATGGCGACGGCCAGAGCCACCGCCATCAGCACCAGCGTGCCGGGCAGCCGCTGGCCGATCAGGTCGGCGACCGGCATGCCGTAGCGCGGCGAAAAGCCGAGGCTGAAATGCGCCAGATTGTAGAGATAGTTGAACAGCTGGACGAGAAGCGGATTGTCGAGCCCGAAGCGCTGGCGAAGCGCCGCCATCGTTTCGACAGTGGCCGAGCCAGCCTCGCCGGCCATGACATCGGCGGCGTCGCCGGGCGCGAGCTGCAGCAGGAAGAAATTCAGGATGACGATGCCCAGAACGGTCGGCACCGCCTGGATGGCGGTGCGCCGGAAGGTTCTGCCAATGCGCGTCAGGGTCGACATCGTTTTCGCTATCCCGGCTGTGGCTGACGATGCGGGTTTGCTGTTTCCCGGAAAGTTCCGCGCTTTTTAGTTGACAAGATTTATAGACATTGTCAAACCTGATTTAAGAAATTTTATCCTGCAATTGGCTTCATTGCAGAATAGAATTTTATTTCATACTACAAACTTAGCTGTTTGAAGCATGAAATCTTAAGCGCGGGAGCAGGTCGGCCAAATCTTTTCGCAAACGGACCCGCTCTTGGAACAACGGATTTTTAACCTGGTGGCCGACGATCGGTCGATCGGGTCCGGCAGCAAAAAAGGACCAGGACGCGATGTCTCATTTCCTCAGTCCGAACCGCCGCAGGTTCCTCGGCATCTCGGCAGCCGCGCTCGGAGCGACCCTGTTGCCTGCATCGCGCAGCGCCTACGCCGCCGAGCCGAAACAGGGTGGAACGGCGACGCTGGTGCTCTCGGCTGAGCCGCCTGTGCTGACGACCATCGCCCACACGGCATTCAATTCGGTCTACGTCTCGGCAAAGACCACCGAAGGCCTGCTGACCTATGATTTCGATCTCACGCCGCGCCCATCCCTGGCCAGACAATGGTCAGTCAGTGACGATGGGCTGCAATACACCTTCAAGCTGCGCGAAGGCGTGAAGTGGCATGATGGCCAGCCGTTCACCGCCGCCGACGTCGCCTATTCGATCACCACGATCAGAGAGGTTCATCCGCGCGGCCGCAACACCTTCCTCAACCTTGTAGACATCCAGACGCCGGATCCGCTGACCGTGACGCTGGTCCTGTCGAGGCCGGCGCCTTACCTGATCACGGCCTTGGCCGCGGCCGAAACGCCGATCGTGCCGAAGCACCTCTATGACGGCACAAAGGCAGCCGAAAATCCGGTCAACGTCGCTCCGGTCGGCACCGGCCCGTTCGTCTTCAAGGAATGGGTGCGCGGCAGCCACATCGTTTACGAACGCAATCCTGACTACTGGGACGCACCGCGCCCCTATCTCGACCGGTTGATCGTGCGCTTCATCGCGGACGCTTCGGCGCGCGCGCTGGCGCTGGAGACAGGCGAGATCGATCTGGCGCCGGCAACGCCGATTCCGTACAGCGATTTGCAGCGTTTTGAGACGCTGCCGCATATCGGCTTCGAGGAACAGGGCTACCAATATTCAAATGGCATCAGCCGGGTCGAGTTCAACCTGGAGAAATCCTATTTCCAGGATGTTCGCGTCCGCCGTGCCTTCGCCCATGTCATCGACCGCAACGTCATCCGCGAGACGATCAACTATGGCTATGGCGAAACCATTCCAGGCCCGATCAACCCCAATCTGAAGAAGTGGTTCATCGCCGACCTGAAGACCTATCCGGTCGACACGGCCGCCGCCGATAAACTGCTCGATGAAGCAGGCTTGCCGCGCGACGCCAACGGTACCCGGCTCAAGCTTGTCCACGACTATGTCCCGAGCGGCGAAACCTACAAGCGCGGCGCCGACTACATCAAGCAGGCATTGGCCGCGGTCGGGATCGAGGTCACCGTGCGCAGCCAGGATTTCGCCACCTACACCAAGCGCATCTACACCGACCGCGACTTCGACTTCACCTTCAACGGCATGAGCAATCTGTTCGACCCGACGGTAGGCGTACAGCGCCTCTACTGGTCTAAGAATTTCAAACCCGGCGTGCCGTTCTCCAACGGTTCGAAATACAGCAATGCCAAGGTCGACGAACTTCTTGAAGCGGCCGCCGTCGAGGTCGACCACGAAAAGCGCTTCGAGCAATGGGCCGCGATCCAGCAGATTGTGGTCGAGGACCTGCCCGATATCGGCATCGTCAGCCAACCGGAAATCACCCTCTACAACAGGCGCATAGCCGGTCACACGGTGGGCGCCGAGGGCAATGCCGGCTCCCTCGCAACCGCCCATATCGTCGCCTGAGCCCTGACCCGTGCGCGGTCCTTCGCGCGGGTTCCCTTCCTCCACCCGAGAAAGTTCGCCATGACGCTCGCCCACAAGCCTGGTTCCATCGTCGGCACGCCCTTCTTCAAGGCGCCGACCGACTATCCGGACAGCCCGCTGTCGAAAGCGCTTCAGCAGCCGGTGCTAATCGGGCTGTTCCTGCCGATCCAGGCAGGTGGCTGGACCAACTCGACGCTGCCGCGCTCGACCGACTGGCGCTTCGACTACAATCGCGATCTGACGTTGAAGGCCGAGGAGCTTGGCTTCGACCTCGTCTTCGCGCTCAGCCAGTGGCTGCCCAAGGGCGGTTATGGCGGTGTCTTCAACGGCCAGGCGCTGGACAGTTTCGTGTCCGTGGCGGCGATGGCCGCGATTACCAAGAAGATCATGCTGATTTCGACCATGCATGTTCTCTACGGTCCCTGGCATCCGCTGCATCTGGCGAAATTCGGCGCCACGCTCGACCACATCTCCGGCGGCCGCTGGGGCATCAACGTGGTCACCGGCCATCGCGCCGTCGAACATGAAATGTTCGGCTGGAACCGTATCGAGCACGACCGCCGCTATGAACTCGCCGCCGAGTTCGTCGAAGTGCTGCAGCGACTGTGGCAGGACGACGAGAATTTCTCATTCTCCGGAGAATCGAGCTGGAAGCTCAATGGCGGCTTCGTCACACCGAAGCCGAATTACGGCCGGCCGATCCTGGTCAACGCCACTGGCTCCGATGCCGGCATTTCCTTTGCCGGCCGCTATTCCGACATCGTCTTCGTCACCAGCCCGGCCGGCTCCGACATCGCCAGCGCGCTGGAAGCGCTGCCGGCGCATACGAAGAAGGTGAAGGACGCAGCCCTCGGCGTCGGCCGCAAGGTGCGCACGCTGCTCAACCCGCTGGTCATCAGCAGGCCGACCGAGAAGGAAGCCTGGGCGGTCGCCGATGAGATCGTCGCCCATGCCGACAGCCGCACGCCGAAAGGCTTCCAGACTTTCAACAGCGATGCCCAGGCCTGGAAAGGACGCGAGGGCCGCGACGATCCCTACGCCAAGGTCGGCGGCAACATCTATCTCATCGGCACGCCCGAACAGATCGTCGACCAGTTCGTCAAGCTCAAGGACGCCGGCATTGACGGCCTGCAGCTGTCCTTTTTCGATTTCAAGCCTGACCTCGAATTCTTCGGCGAGAACATCCTGCCGCTGATGAAGCAGGCTGGCCTGCGCAACACCTGAGGAGCAATCATGACCGCGACTGCGATCTCCGAAATCTGGTACACACGCTGCCCGGTGCCGACGCCTGTCGGGCTCGCCGCACAGCTCGGGCTTCTCGACGAGACCTTTCGCAAGGAGGGGATCGAATTGAAGTCGATCATCGATTCGGCCAATCGCGACATCCGCCAGAGCCATTTCAACCACACGCTCGACTGGTCGTTCCGCCACGGCGGCAACGTGCCGCCGATCCGCGCGCGGTCCGAAGGGCGCAAGACGCGTCTCGTCGGCATCACTTGGACCGACGAATTCCAGGCAATCATCGCCCTGCCCGGTTGCGGCATCAGGACAACCCAGGACCTGAAAGGCCGCCGCTTCGGCATCGCCCGGCGCCCCGAGGGAATCGTCGACTTCATGCGAGCGACGGCGTTTAAGGGACTGGTCTCGGCGCTCTCGCTCGAGGGCCTTGGCTATGGCGACGTCGAGATCGTCGACATAGCGCTGGCCGACAGCGTGCTCGACAGCCAGGAAGGACCGTCGCTGTTCGGCCTCAAGCGCAAGCAGGCCTATGGTGAGGAAGCCGCAGCCCTGATCCGGGGCGAGGTCGACGCCATCTATGTCAAAGGCACGGCCGGCATCAATGTCGCCAATCTGATCGGCGCCATCCAGGTCGTGGAATTCGGCTTCCACCCCGACCCGAACATCCGCATCAATTCCGGTTCGCCGCGCGTGCTGACCGTCGATGAACTGCTGGCGGAACAACGCCCCGATCTGGTCGCGCGACTGATCGAGACCATCCTGCGCGCCAGTGCCTGGGCCGAGGCGCATCCGGAAGAGACGCAGCGCTTTGTTGCCCGCGAAGCCGGGGCCACCGAGGAACAGGTGCTGGCCGCCAATGGTCCGGATGTCCATAAGCATCTCGGCCTCGGACTGCAGCCTGAGCTCGTCGCAGCGGTTTCCCACTATAAGAGTTTCCTGCGCGACTGGGGCTTCCTCGCCGGCGATTTCGACGTCGAGCACTGGGTCGATCGCCGGCCGCTCGATCTGGTGAACATTCGCGCCGCCGCCTGAGAGAAAGCCAACGTCATGATGTCGACAATTGCCGAGTTTCCGCAACTCCTCGAGAAAGTGGCCGGCCTTGCCGACGACTTCGCGCTGACCGCCGCGCATCACGACGCGACCGGGGAATTCCCATTCGCCAATTTCGACCGGCTTCACCAGGCGGGGCTGCTTGGCCTGGTCACGGCGCGCGAACATGGCGGCTTCGGTGGCGGGCTGACGGAAGCACAGGCGGTGATCGCCGAGATTGGCCGTGGCGAGCCGTCGACGGCGCTGGTGCTAGCCATGCACTACAACAGCCAGTATGCGATGCGGAAATCCGGAAAATGGCCGCGCCATCTGGTTCAGCGGATTGTCGAGGCTGGCCGTCTTGGCCCTGCTTTGATCAACGCCGCGCAAGCCGAGCCGCGGATTGGCTCGCCCGCCCATGGCAAGCCGCCCGAAACCATTGCCCGGCGCGACGGCAACGTCTGGCGGATATCCGGCCACAAAAACTACGTCACCGGCATTCCTATTCTGAAATGGGTGAACTTGCTGGCGCTGACCGACGAGCCGCAGCCGCGTCTGGCTTCATTCCTGGTGCCGACCGACGCGCCCGGATTGCGCGTCGAAAAGACATGGAACGCCACCGGCATGCGGGCCACCGCCAGCGACGATGTCATTCTCGACAATGTCGCGATCCCTGCAGAAGACATCACCGAGGCGCAGCCGGCGTCCGAGCCGCTGAGGCGCGAGGAAGGCGCGACAGCGTTCTTCTTCTCGCTGATCGGCGCGGTCTATCACGGTGCCGCCCGTGCTGCCCGTGACCGGCTGGTCTCCTTTGTCAGCACGCACGCGCCGGCAAGTCTTGGTGCGCCGCTGTCGACCGTGCCGCACATCCAGTCAGGGCTGGGCGACATAGAGGTTCGGCTTGCGAGCAGCGCGCGGCTGCTGCGTTCGCTCGCCGAAGATGTCGACGCCGGCCGGCCTGTGGGCACCGACGGCATGACGGTCAGGCATGTCGTCATCGACAATGCCGTTGCCGTCACCTCGCTGGCGCTGGAGCTTGCCGGCAATCCAGGCCTTAACAGAGATTTCCAGCTTGAGCGCCACCACCGTGATGCGCTGACCGCCCGTTCCCACGCACCGCAGAACCACATGATCCGCACGATCGCCGCCAAGGCGACGCTCAGCCGCCATACCGCCCGACAGCTGGCCGATACACCGGCTATTGCCGCTGGCAAGCCCAAGCTCGCCGCGGTCGGTTGAGCGCCATGACAACAGAACATGTCGAAGTCGCCATCATCGGCGGAGGCCCCGGCGGCCTGACACTGGCGCAAGGCCTGAAGAAGAACAGCATCAGTGTCGCGGTCTTCGAGAAGGACCGCGCCCGCACCGACTATGTCCAGGGTTTTCGTCTGCGCATCCGCCAGCGCGGCATCGATTCGCTGATCGCCAATTTACCGCCGGAACTCTACGACGCTTTTGTCGCCACGCTCGGCCAGGCGCCGGATCGCAACATCCTGCTGGACGAGAATTTCAAGATCCTGGGCGAGGATGCCTGGGGCGGCGGCAACGCGCCGGGCGAGGCCGACGACACGCATATCGAAAAATCGGTAAGCCGTATCACGCTGCGCCAGGTGCTGCTCTCTGGCCTCGACGGCATCATGCGCTATGGCAAGGTCTTTTCACGATACGACGAGCAGCCGGATGGTTCGGTCGTCGCGCATTTCGAGGACGGTTCGGCAATCCATGCCGATGTGCTGGTCGGAGCCGACGGCGCCCGCTCGCGCGTGCGCCAGCAGCTGGTGCCGCATGCCAGGAGCTTCGATACAGGCGTCAGGCGCCTAGCCGGCAAGATGACGCTGCATGCGGCAGCCCTTCACCAGATCTCGCCGCTGCTACTCGACTACAATGCCGGCGTCAGGCCAACCGAAGGTCATGGGCTTATGGTCACCAGCCACAGGGTCAATGTCGACGCATTACGAAAGCATGGACTGATCAGGCTGGGCGACGCCACCCACAAGGATTTTTCCGGTTTCCATTTCAACAACACCACCAGCTATGTCTGGTGGAACACGGCTTACGAAAAGGACGAACTTGCCACGGACGACGCGCTGGCAAAGCTCTCCGGTTCAGAACTGATTGACCTGCTGATCTCGAAGATCGCCCACTGGCACCCGGAAATCCTCAACCTCATCCGCTACACCGACCCATCGACGGTGGCGCTGCTTCATGTCCACAGCTCCGAACCTGTCGATCCCTGGCCGACGAAACCGGTGACGCTGCTTGGCGATGCCATCCACGCCATGACCTATTTTCGCGCGCTTGGCGGCAACACCGCGATCTACGACGCCGGGCTGCTGGTGCCAGAGCTGGTGGCCGCCAAACGCGGCGACAAGCCGCTTCTCCAGGCGCTGTCGGAGTATGAGGCCAAGATGCTGGAGCACGGCGCCAAAGCCGTGCGGTCTTCGCTGACGGCGATGCAGAAGAACGTGCTGGCGGGCCGTCGCCGCCAATCGGAAGCCGCCGAATAGTGGCCCCCGAAAAAATCGCCTGACAGTGCTCCTGCCCTACGCCGCTTCCACCAGGCTGGCCGACTGGAAGTCATACAAGAGGATCGCGATCTCGAAGCCGCGCCGCTGCAGCCAATGCGCCGTCGTCGCCGCGCGGACACCGAGCAGATCGTCGATCAGCACGACGCGGGCGCCGCGCACGGCGATGGTGCGATAGGCGACAGCGAGCAACTGCCCGCCCTCAGACGCGATCGACCCCGGAATATGCGCTTCGGCGAACTCGTCGGGCGTGCGCACGTCAAGCAGGTAGGTCGTCCGCTTTTCGTCCTTCGCCCAGTTCGCGGCCGTGGCCGCATTGATGCGGGGAAAGCTGTCGCCTTCGGCAAGCTTTGCGATGTGCTCCCCGGCGAAACGCTTGGCATCCTCGCTTGCCGGACCATAGATTGCGGTCTTGCCGGTTTCGAGTGCAAGACCGGCCTCGCGCCATGCCTTGGTGCCGTCGTGCAGATAGGCGACCCGGTTGGGCACGCCGGCATCGATCAGTGTCTGCGCCCCGATGATGGCGCGCGGCAGGCCGGCGCAGGAGACGACAACCTGCGTCTCCGGTGACGGCACCAGGTCGGCGAAGCGCAGCACCAGCTCGGCGCCCGGCACGCTGATGGCGCCCGGCACATGGTCCTTTTCGAACTCCGCCACCGTGCGGCTGTCGAGCACCACCACCTCGGCGCCTGGGCCTGTGAGCACCGCGAGCTCTTCAACGCTGACGACCGGGGTCCCCTTCTCGTCGCGGATCGCCAGCGAAAAATCGACGCCCGGCGTATCGAAGGTCGGCAGGTCTTCAACGCCGCTTTGCGTCCATTCCGGAATTCCACCGTTCAGCGAAAACAGCTGGGTACGGCCATACCCCACCAGTCGTTCGACAAGTTGCTCGGCAACGCCGCTGCCGTCGTCCGCCAGCACGGTGCGCACCGATTTGCGCGGGATGAAGCGGTCGATCTCGGCCTCGACCTGAGCCGCGGGCAGGTTGGTGGCGAACAGCGGCGATGCGTATCCGACAGTCGCGCTGTCGCGAATGTCTAGCACCGCCAGTTCTTCGCCATCCGCCAGCCATTGGCGAAACATTTTCGAATCGATCGTCCTGTCGCTCATGATGCTTTCCTCTCTTGCTGTTCAGCGGCGCCACGGATCGGACGCGCAAGGCCGAGGTTCTCGCGCAACGTCCCGCCTTCGTAAGCAGTCCGGAACAGACGCCGCCGCTGCAGCTCCGGAATGACGAGGTCGACAAAATCGGTGAGGCCCGTCGGCAGGATCGGCGGCATGACGTTGAAGCCGTCCGCCGCACCACCGGCGAACCACTCCTCCATCATGTCGGCCACATCCTTTGGCGTGCCGACGATCTGGAAATGGCCGCGCGCGCCGGCAACGGCGAGATACAATTGCCGGATGGTCAGGTTCCGGTTCGCAGCTAATTCGGAAACGACTTTCAGGCGGCTCTTCACAGAATCGGAACTGCCGAGTTCGGGCAACGGCCCATCGAGTGGGTGGCTGGAAAGATCGATGCCGCCGAGCAGTCCGGAAACCAGGGCGACGCCGACCACCGGATCGACCAGCCGCTGGATCGCGTCGAACTTGTCCTCGGCTTCCGCGCGCGTCGGCGCGACGACCGGGAAGACGCCGGGCATGATCTTCAAAGAATCGGCAGAGCGACCAAAGGAGCCCAACCGGCCTTTCAGCTCGCTGTAAAAACCTCGGGCCGATTCGATGGTCGGATGGGCGGTGAAAACCACCTCCGCCGTCCGCGCCGCCAGCTGCTGGCCGGCATCGGAAGAGCCGGCCTGAACGATGACGGGATGGCCCTGCGGCGGGCGGGCGACGTTGAGCGGCCCTTTGACGCGGAAATGCCGGCCGGCATGGTTCGGGGCGTGGATGCCATGCCTGTCGATGGCGATCCCCGAAACCTTGTCGGCGACGAAGGCATCGTCGTCCCAGCTGTCCCACAGCTTCTTCGCGACGGCGACGAATTCCTCGGCGCGGTCGTAGCGGTCGGCATGAACGGGATGCTGGTCGCGGCTGAAATTCGCCGCCGCCGGCGCATCGGCCGAAGTGACGACGTTCCAGCCCGTTCTGCCGCCGCTCAGATGGTCGATCGAGGCGAACAGCCGCGCCAGATGGAACGGCTCCCAATAGGTGGTCGAGGCGGTGGCGACGAGCCCAATCCTCTGCGTCACGGTCGAGAGCGCCGACAAAAGCGTCAGCGGCTCGAAATGCACGACATGGCCGGTGCGCTCGAAGGTCTCGATCGGCTGCTCGCCATTGCGCGCGCTGAGGCTGTCGGCCAGGAACACCATGTCGAACAGGCCACGCTCGGCAGTGCGCGCGGCGTCCGCATAGTGCTGAAAGCTCAGGCCCGGATTGGCAGGCACATCGGGATGGCGCCAGGCAGCGACATGATGGCCCGGTCCGCGAACAAAGGCTCCAAGCCCTATCTTTCGATTTTCAGTCATCAGCGGTTCTCGGGCTGGTCGCAAAGGGCGTTCCTATCTATCGCTTGCCAAACCCGCTGAGTGAAAGAATGCCTTTCGCCAGCTGGCAATTATTGTTTTTTGACATCGGGTTACGGGAAAGCACGATGATCGTTGCCGGGGCGATGGGCTAGAGCCACGACCACCGGCGTCGCAAAGGTTCTTGATGCTTCATACCCCTTCCTCCCCGCTACGCTCGATCCCTCGTTCAATCATCATCGTTGGCGGCGGCTTTGCCGGCGCGGTTACCGCGATCAAGCTGCTCGACCGTTCAACTGAGCCGCTGGCAATCACCATCATCGAGCGCCGGGCCGAGCTCGGTCGCGGCGTTGCCTATAGCACCGTCGATCCACAACACCTCGTCAACGGCGCGGCGCGCATCTTCTCGCTGCATCCGGACGATCCCGATCACCTCGTTCGCTGGCTTATGGCGAATGGGCCGGAGCACGGCTGGACACCGCCCGAGGATGTCCCGGACTCAAGCCCGCCGCGCTGGCTGTTCGGCAGCTATGTCCAGTCGGAACTGACGAGAGCGATCAAAGACGCGGACGGGCGTTCCTGGCTGCGCCATATCAACGCATCGGCTATCGACATGCAGACGGGTCCGTCCGGTGTCTGCGTCGGCACCAGCGATGGCCAGCAACTGCTGGCCGATGAGGCCGTGCTCGCAACCGGGGTGTTCCAGAGCGAGCCGTCCACCACGGAAGCAGCCATCGTCAGCGATCCCCGTTATGTCGCCAATCCCTGGGATTCGGCGGCGCTCGATCGGCTCGCCGGCAGCAAGGAACTGCTGCTGATCGGCTCCAGCCTCAGCATGGTCGACGTCGTCGCCAGCATGGAAGCGCGCGGCTTCAAAGGTAGCTATCGCGTCGTGTCGCGGCGCGGACAGATCGTCGAGCCGAGGCGCAACGCGGAAGCGTGGCGCGATTTCCTCGCGGGGCGGCCGCTGCCGAAAACCACCAGGGCGCTTCTCGCACTGGTCAAGGCCGAACGCCGGGCAATCGAAACCACCGGCCTGGACTGGCAAGGGCTGCCACTGACGATCCGGCCGTGGATCCTGGCCTTGTGGCGAGGCGCCACCGACAGGGAGCGCTTGAAGTTCGCACGCCATCTGCGCGCCTTCTGGGATGTCACCGCGCACCGGGCGGCGCCACCGAGCTTTGAGCGCGTGGCACTGGCGCGAAGCCAAGGCCGTTGGACGGGTGGGGCGGGACGGGTGCTGGCACTCCATCCGCAGGCAAATGGCATCGTCGCTGAAATCCGCTGGCGCGACACCGGCGCGGTCGAACGGCTGCGCTTCGACGGTGTCGTCAACTGCCGCGGCCATCAGGAGCATGACTGGCGGCGGATCGCCGATCCATTCGTCCGCAGCCTGCTTGAGAACGGCATCGTCAGGCCGCATGCGACCGGCTTCGGCATCGACGCGACGCATGGCGGCCAAGTGATTGCCGGTAACGGCAAGACCCATGGCAATCTGTTCGCCATCGGCCATCCGCTGCGCGGCGTCGCCTGGGAATCGAGCTCAATCGGCGAACAACTGGCGCAGGCCATAGCCCTTGCCGGCCTTCTGGTCGGCGCCAGCCCAAGGCTGCGTGCTTTGGCCTGAAGTTGCCGGCTTTGCGAAATGGAAGAAACGAAAAGGGCCGCAGCTCGACGCGGCCCTTCTCTCATGATTGCCCGGCAGATTTAGGCGTTCGGGTCGAGATAGGCGTCGGCGAAATTCGCTGACAGGCCTTCGGCGCCAGGCGCGTAGTTCTTGACGGTTTTGCGGGCGATAATGATGGTCGGTGGCGCGATCAGATTGATGATCGGCAACTCGTCGGCGATGATCTCCTGGAACTTGAAGAAGAGCTGCTTGCGCTTGGCCTCGTCGAGCTCGACCGATGCGGCTTCCAACAACCGGTCAACCGCCGGGTTCTCATAGTGCGCGCCGTTGGAGAACGGCAGCCCTTTCTTGATGTTCTTCGACCAGTAGAGCCGCTGCGCGCCGGCGCTCGGATCGAAGATGTTGCCGCAGGATTCCGTCGACAGGTCCCATGTGCGGTCGGTGTAGATGGTCTTGACATAGGTGCCGAAGTCGAATTTTTCGATCTCGGCATCGATGCCGATCTTGGCTAATGCCTGCTTGAGGAAGTCGGCATAGCCCCACGGGTTGTAGGGATTGTTGGTGAGCCTGAGCTTGAAGCGTACGCCGTCAGCCCCACGCTTGAAACCGGCCTCGTCGAGCAGTTTTTCCGAGAGCGCCGTATCGAACGTCGCGGCCTTCACATCGGGATCGAAATACTTCTTGTTGACGACGCTGATCGGCGTCGGCGAGACTTGGCCATAACCGTAAAACACGATTGCATTGATCGCGTCGAGGTCGATCGCGTGCGCGATTGCCTGACGGACCTTCTTCTGCTTCAGGATCGGGTTTTCGAGGTTGATGATCAGTTGGTGCAGCGGGCCGCTATAGGCGAAGACCGTGCTGTCGACGACGAATTGCGGCAGCGCCTTGAAACGCTCCAGATCGGCGAAGGCCACCGGGTTCGGTCCGATGTCGACCTCGCCCGTTTCGAGCGCCGCGGCGCGCGCGCCCGGATCGGTGATGAAGCGGAAAATGATCCGGTCGAGATAGGGTTTAGGCGCATCCCAATAGGTCGGATTCTTTTCGACGAGGATGTGGCTGCCCTTTACCCATTCCTTCAGCACAAACGGCCCGCTGCCGATGATCTGCTCGAAGGACGGATCGTCGGCCGGCTTCAGCTTCTCGTAAATATGTTTGGGCACGATAGGCGATTCCGTCGCGGCCAGCCCCGAAATCAGCGCGGCGGACGGCTTCGACAACTTGATCTTCACGATATGCGGGTCCGACGTGTCAATATCGGTGACGTTCTGGAAGGTGATGCGCCCGCGCGGATGCGCTTCGCGCAGCCGGGAGATCGAAAAGGCCACGTCCTCGGAGGTCAAATCATGGCCATCGCTGAACTTCACCCCCTGGCGCAGCTTGAAGACGTATTCGAGCCCGTCGTCGCTGATCGACCATTCGGTGGCCAGTTGCGGTCGCGGATTGAGATCGTAGTCGTAGGCGAGCAGGCCGTCGAAAATCTTCGGACCGATGGTGGCCGGTCCGCCGGCGCTGGTGTTGATGGAAACGATCTGGTTCGGCTCGGGATAGTAGACGAAATTGAGCGTGCCGCCGGCCACGGGCTTTGCGTCTTCGGCGAATACTCCAGCGGGGAGCGCGGTACTCGCGCCGGCCAGCAGCAGGAACTGATTGAACAGGCGTCGGTTGATGGTCATGGTCGGTACTCCGCGTTTGCGCGATTTATCTTTCATGGAGAAAAGTCGGGATCGTCGTTTTCACGCGCCGGTCCCAACCAGAGGGCTTGCAGAACGCTTAGGCGTTTGGCGCGAGCCATATCTGCGCGAAGCTGTTGTTGATCCCCTGAGCGCCGGGCGCAAAATCCCGGACCTTCTTGTTGGCGACGATCTGGGCGCCGGCGGCGACCAGATCGACCGACACCACGTCGTCATGGATGATGTGCTGGAATTTGTACCAGAGCTCGCGCCGCTTGGTCTCGTCGGGCTCGATTGCCGCGGCTTCGAGGATCTGGTCGACCTCGGCGTTTGCATAGTGGCTAGCGTTGGAGAAGACGAGGCCGATCTTGAAGTTCTTCGACCAGTAGGCGCGCTGGACGCCGAGCGTCGGATCGAAGGTGTTCGACAGCGACTCGACGACCAGGTCCCAGGCGCGGTCGGTGTAGACGGTCTTCAGGAACGTCGACAGGTCAAGCTTCAGGATCTCGGCATCGATGCCGACCGTCGCCAACGACTGCTTGATGAAATCGGCATAGGACGCCGGCAGGAACGCGTTGTAGGCAAGCCGGAGCTTGAAGCGCGTCCCATCGGCGCCACGCGGATAGCCGGCGTCGTCGAGCAGCTTCTCCGCCAGTTTGGGGTCGGGCTCGCGCGCCTTGATGCTGGGGTCATACCATTTGGGCAGCGCCGTGCTGATCGGGCTCGGCGATACCTGCGCATAACCGTAGAGCGCGATGTCGACCAGCTTCTGCAGGTCGATTGCGTGGGCGATGGCAAGGCGCACATCGCGCTTGGTCAGGATTTCGTTCTCGTAGTTGAAGAACAATTGCTGCTGTGGGCCGGAATAGGCGTAGGTGTTGGTGTCGACGACCAGAGCGGGGTTTGCCTTCAGCCGTTCGATGTCGGCCAGCGGCACGGGATTGGCGCCGATATCGATCTCGCCGGTTTCAAGAGCCGCCGAACGCGCGGCCGGGTCGAGGATGACGTGCAGGACGATGCGGTCGAGGTAGGGCCGAGGCGCGTCCCAATAGTCCGGATTGCGGTCGAAGATCAGATGGCTGCCGGGCACCCATTCCTTGAGAATAAAGGGACCGGTGCCGATCGTCTGTTCGAGCTTCGGCTGTTCCGCCGGCTTGAACGTTTCGTAGACGTGCTTCGGCACAATCGGTGATTCCGAGCTGCTCAGTGCCGTGATCAGATAGGGCGCCGGCTTTGAAAGCACGATGATGGCGGTGTGCGGATCGGGCGTCTCGACCGCGGTCACGTTTTGGTAGGTGATGCGGCCGCGCGGATGCGCCTCCTTCAGCCGGAAGATGGTGAAGGCAACGTCTTCCGACGTGAAGTCCTTGCCGTCATGCCATTTGACGCCCTCGCGCAGCTTGAAAGTGTAGCGCAGGCCGTCATCGCTGATCGACCACTCCGTCGCCAGCAGCGGTTTCGGGTTGAGGTTGTAATCGAAATCGAGCAGGCCCTCGTTCACTTTTGGACCGATCGCCTGACCAGTCCCCGAGGAGGTGTTGATGGCAATCAATGACGTGGGATCGGGATAGTAGGCCCAGTTGAGCGTACCGCCCTGAACCGGCGTGCCTTCGGCGGCGAAGGAAACCCCGGGCAATGCGAAGCTCGCACCGCCAAGCAACAGCAGCTGGTTGAAATGACGACGATTGACAGACATGGTCTTGAGCTCCGGAAAACGGCTTCGATGACATCCGGCGGCCGAACGCATTCCGGCGCCTCAGCGTGATGATCCCTGCCACGCCGCAAAACCGGAAGAATGATTTTCTATCATCTGCGGAAAGCGCCGCTTTGCGCGATCGTTTCATTCCAGGAACCGGCCCAGGATCCAGCGAAGCCGGTCGCCGACAAATCAGCGCTCCGATCTTATTCTACAAGAATAGTAGACATTACGATTTTTTAGGTTTCCGTTCCCGCTGGCGCGACGCCGCGGCAAACGAAATTTTCCGCCGGGCGCTTTGGCGCAAAGCCCGCCCTCGTCGCGCCCGGCATGAACGTGTTGAATGCGCCTCATGGTCGATCTCATTCGCGCAAAATCAAGGAAGCTGCGGCCGACGCTGGCGAGGCTTCCGCCGCTGACGTCGCTTCGCGCTTTTGTCGCAACGGCCCGCCACCTGAGCTTTACGCGGGCGGCCGAAGAGCTCCATGTCACCCCCGCCGCCATCGGCCAGCAGATCCGCCTGCTCGAGGATCATCTCGGACAGCCATTGTTCCACCGCAACCGCGGCGAGCTTCTTTTGACCTCGGCCGGCCAGGCGCTGATGCCCGGCCTCACCGAGGCTTTCGACGTCGTTGTCGAGTCGGTCGCGCGCATTTCCGGCGACGAGGAGGATGCGCCGATCAAGGTGTCGGTCGCGCCTTCCTTCGCCAGCAAATGGCTGATCCCGCGCCTCGACGCACTGCGCGACGCGGCACCCGGCCTAGAAGTGCTGGTCGACGCATCGACCAGGCTTGCCGACTTTGCCAGCGAAGACGTCGACTGCGTCATCCGCTACGGGTCGGGCGCCTATAGCGGCCTGCTGACGGAACGGCTTTTTTCGGAAGCGGTGCTGCCCGTCTGCAGCCCGGAATTTGCTCGCATGCACGGTCTCTATCGCGGGCCGGAGGGGCTGCGTGACGCACCGATCCTGCATGAGGACGGTCCGGAACGCGATCCAAGCTGCCCTGACTGGAAGGGCTGGCTGAGATCCAACGGCCTGTCCGGCCGCTTTGTCGAGGGCGGTATACGGCTTAGCCAATCGTCACTGGTGCTCGACGCAGCTGCTGCCGGCAAGGGCATCGGTCTCGGCAAATTCCGGCTGGCCGAGCCTGACCTCGCCGCAGGGCGTCTGGTCAGTCCATTCGGCTCACCGCAGCCGGTCGAGTTTTCCTATTATTTTGCGACGACGCCGCACAAGGCGAAGCTGGAGACGGTCGAGCGCTTTCATGGCTGGCTGAAGGCCGAGGCGCGCCAGCTCGGCGCTCTCGACTTCCCACCGCCGGCGGCGCTTCCGGCGCGCATCGCCATTATCGCGGCCGAATAGCCTCGCCGCGGTCTCGCGAGCAGGCGCGCGCCTATTTGAGCTTGAAGCCCAGGGCCTTCAGCACTTCGCCCAGGCGATCACGGCCTTTCAGCGCTGCTTTGCTGCCGATGCGGTTCGAAACCAACTCTGTCCAGTCCACCACAGGCATCGCCTGCTCCTGCTGGAATAAACGAAGCCTCTGGTTGTAGGCTGCAAGATCGTCCGGATCGGGCTCTGATCGATAGCGCTCGCGGTGCAGCACCACAGCCTGCGGCAGTCTGGGTTTGATGTCAGTCGCAGCCAGGAGATCGGGATAGCCGACGGTCAGGCCGAACACCGCAACGGTTTCCGGCGGGAGGCCGAGTTCGCGCGCCACCTCCTGCGGATGATTGCGCATCGCGCCGATGTAGCAGGAGCCGAGCCCGAGCGCATCGGTCGCCACCACGGCGTTCTGTGCGGCAAGTGCGGCGTCGATCACGGCCAGCAGAAAACTCTCCTGATAGTCTAGCCCCTCGCCCACCCGGCCTTTTGCCTCGGCAATGGCACGCAGCCGCGAGAGGTCGGCCAGCCAGACCAGCAGCAGCGGCGCCTGCTCGATATGGCGATTGATCGCCGCCAGTCCGGCAAGCCGCGCCTTGCGCGCCGGATCCTCGACTGCGATGACGCTCCACGCCTGGAGATTGGAAGAAGTCGGCGCCGACTGGGCGGCGGCGACGATCAGTTCCAGCGTCCCTTCGGGCAGAGGCTTGGCGAGATAATTGCGGACCGAGCGATGCGAAAGGATCGCCTCGAGGGCTTCGTTCCAGTTTCCGGTATGCGTATGTTGCGGCGCCCGGTAACGCCGCCGCAGCGCCGCTTCACCACGCAGGTCGGCGTCGGAAGGGCGGATGCTGAATGCGGCCGGCTGTGACATCGTCTTCCCTACTGGCAATCTGGCTTATTCGGTGTTCTGACGACCCCAGGTCATTCAAGAAGCGCGGCTTCTGCCCCATTGCGCAATAGCGGAAGCAACTGATCGCCCTGCCGCTTGATCTCGTAAAGATACGGCGTGTCCGAGAGCACGAAATGCTTGATGCCCAGATCCCGGTATCTGCCGAGCGAGCGGGCGACGTCGGCGGCCGAGCCGACCAGCCAGGTGGTGCCAGCGCCGCCGCCGCCATATTTGCCCGGCGCAGTATAGAGATTGTCGTCCAGCACCTCGCCGCGCGCGTGCAGATCGAGCAGACGCTGCTGGCCCACCGCTACCGCCCGACCGTGATCGTTCCAGCCGGCTCCCTGGCCCTTGGCCATCTCGTCGACCTTCGCTTCTGCGTCCGCCCAGGCCTGCCCAGCGGTGTCGCGGACCAGCGTGGTGACCCGCAACCCGAACTCCAGAGGCGGGAGGTCTCGGTCGAGTTCCCTGCTCAAGGCTTTGAGCCGCTCGATCCGCTCCCGGACGCCGTCGAGCGGCTCTCCCCAGAAGAGCTGGACATCCGCCTCGCTGGCCGACACCCGCTCCGCCGCCTCCGACGCGCCGCCGAAATAGAGCTTGGGATGGCGACGATCGCCACGGACATGGATGCGGGGCATCACGGTAGAGCCAGTGACCTGGAAGTGCTCGCCCGCAAAGGTCACGTTCTCTTCAGTCCAAAGTCTGCGAACCAGGTGCATGAACTCTCTGGTACGGGCATAGCGATGTATCTGGTCACCTTCGCTGTCGCCATACGCAGCGAGGTTGTCCTTGCCTGACACTATGTTGATACGCACGCGACCGGCGGTCAGCTGGTCGAGCGTGGCTACGGCGGATGCGAAGTGCGCCGGCCGCCAGTAACCCGGGCGGATCGCGATGAGCGGCTCGAAGGAGGTGGTCCGCGCGGCGAGCGAGGCCGCGACAGTAAAAGTGTCGGGCCGACCCCAGCCGGTACCGATCAGCGCGCCCTTCCAGCCGTGTTCCTCAAGCGCCTTCGCGTGGCTGGTCAGCGTCTCCAGGCTGTTGTGGTCCTCGACGGCCGGCTCGCCGCGGTGACCGGGATCGACCTGGTTCGGGATGTACCAAAGAAATTCGGTATCAGCGCTCATTGTCGGGCCTGTATTTTGGCCGGGCATGAGGTCAATGGCAGGACCTTCCGCTCCGTTGTATTTTGATGACCATTCAATGGGTGGCCTCATGCAGCGCTGGCGCCTTGTGCGGCTGCGGTGCAAAGCGGCTTTCGGGTCTGGCAAGCCCGAGATGGTCGCGCAGCGTGCGCCCCTCATATTCGGTGCGGAACAGGCCGCGCCGGCGCAGGATCGGCACCACCGTATCGACAAAGACCTCCAGTCCGGTCGGCAGCACGTCCGGCATCAGGTTGAAGCCGTCGGCGGCGCCGGCGACAAACCATCTTTCGATATCGTCGGCGATCTGCTCGGGCGTGCCGACGATGGTGCGGTGGCCAGTGCTGCCGTTCAGCGCCCGGATCAGCTGGCGAACCGTGAAATCATTGCTGCGGGCGAGCGCGAGCGTGGCCTTGAAGAAGGTGTGGCCGCCGTTGGGGGGCAGTTGAATCCCTTCCGGCAACTTCTCGTCCAGCTTCAATCGCTCGCGGTCAATGCCGAGCACGCCGGACAGCCGCCCAAGGCTGTAGTCGAGCGGAATGCGGTCCCACAGCTCTTCTTGCCGCCGCTCCGCTTCCGCCTCTGTGCTGCCGATGATGGTGGCTAGGCCGGCGAGGTTGAGCGGCACGCCGCCGGTGCGGCCATAGGCGACGGTACGCGCCTTAAGTTCCCGCGCATAGCCGAGCGCTTCCTCGAAAGACTGCGATGCGGAAAACACGGCTTCGGCGTGGCGGGCGGCGAGGTCCTTGCCGTCATCGGACCCGCCGGCCTGGACGACCACCGGATGCCCTTGCGGAGAGCGCGGCACATTGTGCGGCCCATACACCGAAAAATGCGCGCCCTTGTGCTCGATGGCATGAACCTTGGCGGCATCGACGAAGCGCCCGCTGGCGACGTCGCCGATAAAGGCATCGTCCTCCCAGCTGTCCCACAATGCCTTGACGATCTCGGCGAATTCCGCCGCCCGCTCGTAACGCCGGCCATGATCGATCGCACCCGTCAGGCCGAAATTGCGGGCCGAGGCCGGGTCGGCCGTGGTCACGATGTTCCAGCCGATACGCCCGCCGCTGACGTGGTCGAGCGTCGCGAAACGACGGGCGATGTTGTAGGGTTCGTTGAAGCTGGTCGATACCGTGGCGATCAGGCCGATGCGCTCGGTTGCGGCGGCTACCGTCGCCAGCACGATGGTCGGCTCCAGCGACGTGATCGGACGATAGTCAATGCGGTCCGATATCGCCGCCTGGTCGGCAAGGAATACGGCGTCGAGCTTTGCGCGCTCTGCGATCTTCGCCACCTGCACATAGTGGTCGACGGTGAAGGCGGCATAGGGGTCGACGCCGTCCATCCGCCATGCCGCCGGCGAGAAGCCGGCATGCAGGATGTTGACGTTGAGATGGAGCTGCCGGCCGCTCATCGAAAGACGCCGGGCTCGGGATAAGCGCCGGTCAGATACCAGGTGCCGACAGTGCGGGTCTTGTATTCGGCAGGGTTGTGCAAGGTGTGAATGCGTGCGTTGCGCCAGAAGCGGTCGAAGCCGTATTTGCGCACTGCGGAGCGGGCACCCATCACCTCGAATATCTCGGTCGTGACTTCGAGCGCGACATCGCCTGCCAGCACATTGGCCGCGGCGACGGCAACCGCCGCCTCGCCGCGTTCTTGCTCGGTCAGCGCCTTGCCGCGCGCGATCGCATGATCGATCGCCGCCGCAGCCCGATCGGCCAGCACTGTCGCTGCCCGCGTCTTGACCCAGAGTTCGCCATACTGCCGCTTGATCCATGGATCGTCGATATGGCGCTCGACGCCGGAATACATCCACGGCCGCGAACTATTGAGCGTGTAGTCTCGTGCCGCCAGCAGCGCGCCCTGGGCCGTGCCTATGAAGACATTGAGCAGTACACTTTGCTGCTGCAGCGGGCCGATGGTGCGGATCGGCAGTGACGCGTCGACCCAACCGCGCACCAACTCGCTGTCGTGGATCCTGACGTCCTTGTAGGCGACCTTGCCGCTGCCGGTCTGCGTCTGGCCGATGCCGTCCCAGTCATCGAGAACGGTGATGCCTTCGCGGTTCGCGGGGATCGCCGCGAATTTCCTCTCGCCGCTGACCTCGTCTTCCCACGAGGTCGAAAGATAGTCGGCGACATGCGAGCCGGAGGCGAAGGGTTTGAAGCCGTTGACGATCGTCCACTCGCCATCTTTGCGGCCGAACAGCGTTTTGGAAAAACTGTTGCCGGTGTTGCCCCAGAACCAGTCGCCGGCAGCCGAACGCCGTAGCAGATCGGCTGAGCGCGGTTCGTCCGAATTGAGCCTGGCGGCGATCAGCGCGCTGAAATGGTAGCCGTAGATATGGCCGATCGAGCCGTCGACCTTGGCGAACTCGCGGCCGATCTGCAGCGCCGTCGAATAGGGTTCCCCGGCGCCGCCGAATTCCTTGGGGATCACGATGGTGAGCAGGCCGCTTTGCTTGAGCAGACGGATCTGTTCGGTAGGCCTGCCGCCAAGCTGGTCGCGCTCGACCGCATCGCGGGCAAAGATGTCGCGCAGCTCGACCGCCTTGGCGATCCATGGATTGGACGTATCGGGATCGAAGGTCATCGTCTCACTCATGCAGATGCGGGAAGCCGTGGCGCTCGGCAAGCAGTGCAAGAATGCGCCTGGTGTCATCGGCGAAGACCTTGCCCTTGGCCGTCGGCAAGTCGGCGGGCGGATCGCTGCCGATGATCAGCACCGGCAGCGACTGGTGCCGTTCGCCGAGCGCGTCGATCACCTTGCCCCTCGGCCTTGCGAACGGGACGCGTTCGACGTCTAGTCTGCTGGCGAGATCGGGAAAGGCAGCGAGCAGCCCTTCGACCTGGTTGCAATAGGGACAGACGAAGGCTCGGCCGGGGTGCTTTGGGTCGGCGAAACCCGGCTGAATGAGAAAGAGCGTGTCGCGCACCATTGCCGGCCTATTCCGCAGCCGCCGCGGCATGCCGCGAAAAACGGTTTGCCGGCCGCTTCAGGCCGAGATTGTCGCGCAAGGTCCTGCCCTCGTACTCATCGCGGAATAGCCCACGGCGGCGAAGTTCCGGCACGACCAGCTCGATGAAATCCTTCAAGCCGCCAGGCATGATCGGCGCCATGATGTTGAAGCCGTCGGCGCCGTAATTCTCGAACCGCTCTTCCATGGTGTCGGCGATCCGTTGCGGCGTGCCGACCACCTGCCAGTGGCCGCGGGCGCCTGCGATGCGCAGATAGAGCTGCCGGATCGTCAGTTTCTCGCGCCGCGCCAGATCGATCACCAGCGCTTGCCGGCTCTTGCCGGCATTGGTCTCCGGCAATTCAGGCACGGGCCCATCGAGCGGGTAAGAGCTGAGGTCGAAGCCGCCGGCCAGCGCCGAGACCAAACCGAGGCCGACTTCCGGCTGGATGAGGTCCTGCAGCTGTTCGAACTTCTCCTGCGCCTCGGCTTCGGTGCGGCCGACGACCGGGAAGATGCCAGGCAGGACCTTCAGATCATCCTCCGAGCGGCCGTATTTGCCGAGCCTGCCCTTGACGTCTGCGTAGAAGGCGGTTGCTTCGTCGAGCGTGATCTGAGCGGCGAAGATCGCTTCCGCCGTGCGCGCCGCCAGCTCTTTGCCCGGATCCGACGCCCCGGCCTGGACCACGACCGGATGACCTTGCGGCGTTCGCGGCGTGTTCAGCGGACCACGCACCTTGAAGTGCTGGCCCTTGTGGTTCAGCACGTGAAGCTTGTCCTTGTCGAAATAGCGCCCGATTGCTCTGTCGCGCGGGAAGGCGTCATCTTCCCAGCTGTCCCACAGACCGAGCACGACATCGGCGAATTCCTCGGCGCGGTCGTAGCGCTCGCCATGCTGGATATGCGTCTCGTGACCGAAATTGAACGCTGCCTCCGGATCGGACGAAGTGACCAGATTCCAGCCGGCCCGCCCGCCGCTCAGATGGTCGAGCGACGCGAACTGGCGGGCCAGATTGTAGGGATCGGAAAAACTGGTCGACGCCGTGGCGATGAGGCCGATGTTCCTGGTCACAGCCGACAGTGCCGACAGCAGCGTGATCGGCTCGAACGGATAGACGCCGCTATGCGCCTTGCGGCTGGCGGCCTCCAGATCCTTCAGCCGCGCCGCCACGCCGTCGGCAAAGAAGATGGTGTCGAACTTGGCTGCTTCCGCCAGCCGGGCAAGTTCGACATAGTCGCCGAGGCTGGTCCCCTCGCCTGCCGCCGGATGGCGCCAGGCCGCCACATGATGGCCGGTGAAAAGAAGAAACGCTCCGAGCTTTAGCTTGTCCTTGCGCCTGGCCATTTTTTTCGCGCCTCCTCAGCGGTACAGTCCGCCGGCCGGGAATTCCCCGGTCAGCAACCAGATGCCGATCGTGCGCTTCTTGTATTCGGCGGGGTTGTGCAGCGTGTGCGTGCGCACGTTGCGCCAGAACCTGTCGTAGCCGTTGGCCTTGGTGGCCGAACGGGCGCCCATCACCTCGAAAACCTCGCTCGACGCATCGAGGCCGATTTGTCCGGCGTAGACATTGGCGGTGGCGAGATCGATCGCCGTCTGCCCGCGCCGCTCCAGGGTCAACGCCTCGCCCTGGCCATAGGCGGCATCGAGGCTGCGTGCTGCTATATCGGCCAGTTCGGCCGCGGCGAGCGTGCGGATATAGAGGTCGCCATATTTGCGTTGCACGAACGGATCGTCGGTATGTTTCTCATAGCCGGAATAGACCCAGGGGCGCGATTGCGAGACCGTATAGTCGCGGCCTTCGCTCAGCGCTCCTTGCGCGCTGCCGACGAACAGGTTGAGCAGGACCGCCTGCTGGAACAGTGACGTCAGCGTCTGGAACGGCGTCAGCGGCACCGCTGGCGAGCCGATCAGTTCGTCGTCGCCGACATGCACGTCCTTGAACGTCACCTTGCCGCTGCCGGTCTGCCGCTGGCCGACACCATCCCAGTCATCCTCGATGACGATGCCCTCACGGTCAGCCGGGATTGCGGCTGCCAGCCGGTCCTGACCGTCCTCCCAGGCAACCTGGATGTAGTCTGCGATGTGCGACCCGGAAGAGAACGGCCTGAAGCCGCTAAGGATCCAGCCCGTGCCGTTGCGCCTGGCCGTCGACGTCTTCGACATGGCGTTGCCGGAATTGCCCCAGACCCAGTTCTCCCTTGCCGAGCGTGTCAGCAGCCGGTCCTTCTGCGCCTCCGTGCCACGGAACAGCACGCCATTGAGCGGCAGATGATGGTATCCGTAGAGATGGGCGAGCGAGCCGTCGGTGCGGGCGAATTCGCGCACGACGCGCAGCACCGACAGCCAGGGTGCGCCCTTGCCGCCATAGCGCTTGGGAATCTGCGCCGACGGCAGGCCGCTTTCCTTCAGCAGGCGGATTTGCTCGACCGGCCGCCCGCCGGCCTTGTCGCGCGCCACGGCATCCCGATCGAAGATATCGCGCAGTTCGACCGCCGTGGCGACGAACGGGTCGGAAAGGTCAGGGCTGAAGGTCATCGGCGTTTGTCCATGGAAATGCGTCTATTCCGCCGCGATGGTCCGCGCCGGCCGCCAGACGGAAGCGGCATAGGCGTCTTCGCCGAACTCGGCCGGATGGCTCCCAGTTATGCGACTCTCATGGCTGTCGAGATCGGCGAGGAAGAGATCGCGGCTGATGCGCGCGACAACGGCCGGCACATCGCGCCTGATCGACGGCACATCGCCGATCGGCAGGCCGAAACTGACAAAGCCGCCGGGATTGAAGACATGGATATTCCTCAGGAATGGCGCCTCCCCCGGCGCCTTCTCGAGAAATTCATGGCCGAGGCCGAGATAAGGATGGGCGCCGAAAAATTCATCCAGCTCTGCTTCCGGCGGCGCGTACTGGTCGCGCCATAGCCGGATGGTGGCGGCGAAATCGGCGAACTCAGGCTTGCGCGTCGGGTCGGCGAAATAGCCGGTGCCGGCGACGACGAAGTCGAACGCAAACGTCTCGCCTGCGATATCGGTGACGACCTTGCCGTCTTCGACATCCGCATTTGTCCAGGGGGCACCGAGATGGAGATGAAAATTCTGGTGCCGCACCGCCCGCTCCACCGCATCGAGCGGTGGCGTCGAACCGGCCTCGCGGAAGCGCAGCGCCTGGCGCCAGCGCACCGCATCGGGCAGCAGCGGATAATTGTCATAGGCGCCGGGATAGCCGCGCACGCGGTTGATCGGCACACTGGCAATGCTGGTGCGTCTGGCGAACAGACGCACCGATTTCGCGCCGGCCTCAAGGGCAGCTCCGGCCGCATCGAATGCCGAAGCCGCCGACCCGACGACAGCGATTGCCTTGCCGTTGAGCGAGGCAAAATCGATTGCCGCAGAACTGTGTGCGACAAAGCCCTGCGGCAAGGCGGCAAGTACCGGCGGTATCACTGGACCGCCGCTGCCGCCAAAGCCATTGGCCAGAATGATCTTGCGCGCCGTTTCGATCGAGGGCCTGCCGTCGGCTTCGAGGTGGAGGCGAAAATGCCCGCCAGCCGGCTCGATGCGAATGAGACGTGTGCCGTAACGAATGCCGATGCCGAGAAAGTCGCGATACCATTTCAGGTAACTCGCCCAATCCGTCCGCGCGATGCGGTCGAAACCGGCATAGGCTTCCACACCATGGCGGGCTTCATACCATGACTGAAAGCTCAGGCCTGGCAGACCGAGTTCCGGTCCCGGCAAGCCCTTTGGCGTTCGCAGCCGGTTCATCCGTGCATGAGCGAGCCAGATGCCAGCCTTGCTTTCATCCGGTGCCGCGTTGACGACAGTGACCTTGCCAATGCCGGCACGCCTCAACGCGAAGGCAAAGGTCGCCCCCGTCTGCCCACCGCCAACGATGAAGACATTGTGGTCGATGCCTTCCCGGTCCGGCACCCAGTTCTGCGGATCGGGGCCGATCAGCCGGAGCGTTTCCCGGGCGTGGTGATCTGGATCGGTCGGTAAGGCCATTTCGGTCCCGGCTGAAGTTCAAGCGTCGCGCCAAACTCCGCCCCAGTCGGCAAACAGTCCAGAAATGTCTGCTTTGATTGCCCGGTAGTTTTTTTCACTTGCATCCGATTTCACAATCGGGAGCGCCATCGGGCAAATGGAGATCGGAGCTTCCAGGAGATGCGATACTACCCGGCCAGCGGATGACCGGGCCGCAGCCGCGGTCTACGGACCGCCGCGGCCGGTGCAATTGGTGCCGGTATTCCGCTCGCGACTGGAGCGGCGATTGGCGAAGGGTCATGAACCTGCAAGCGGATGGATCCACGCTTTGCTCCGCACAAGGGCATTTTGAGACTACGGCCGAGTTCAGAACCCGCCTAATTGCACGTCGTTGCCGCCGATTGCCGTACGCATCGCTGAAGGGTCTTTTGAAGCCGGGAGTGTTGAGCTACCTGTGACGGGTGCCATCAACGAGACGGAGAAAATCGACGAACGGGCCCAAAATCATTTCGCTAAAAGTCACGGATTTACCCGACAGCGCTCAATTCAAACCCGAAGAATTAAGCGTAACATATTGATATGTAATAATAT
This sequence comes from Mesorhizobium sp. M0296, assembly GCF_040321675.1. Lineage (NCBI taxonomy): Bacteria > Pseudomonadati > Pseudomonadota > Alphaproteobacteria > Hyphomicrobiales > Phyllobacteriaceae > Mesorhizobium > Mesorhizobium sp. M0296. The sequence goes on along the minus strand of NZ_JAMYRZ010000007.1, from coordinate 2,975 downwards.
GGTGGGCCCGGAGGGTATTCAGAAAGCCATAAAAATCAATTGGTAAGAGATCAGTGGGACTTCAGAGCATTCAAATCTCTTCCAATGTTTTTCAATGTTGTTGTCCCACTCAGAAGTGCCTCAGTCCACCAAGCCGACGCACTGAACGCCTCACTCGGAAGGAGGTTTGCGCAAGGCGAAAGGAAGATCGCGTCGGTGTGCAGCCTTCCTGAGAAGGGTCGCGGTAGCGCCAACTGCTGACGCTCAGCGCGAAGACATCAATGTCCTGTTATGGGGCCGCGGAACGAACCCGCTGCGCGGGAGGGGCGCCTGCGGTTGAGGTAGAGATCAAGAACCGGTCGTCGCGCTCGCGTTGAGCGTCGTTCGGCTCGAGCAGAGCATGGCGGGCTTCTTCAACAAGGAGCCTGACCATGCACCATCCTATTCTCAATGCCCGGATCAGCCCGCTGCGCCAGCGGCTGATCGACGACATGAACATGCGGCGTTTCTCACGCGAGACGCAGCGCAACTATCTCCGCGATATCGGACGCCTGGCGACATTCCTCGGGCGTTCACCAGACACAGCGACCGCCGACGACCTACGTCGGTTTCAGATCGAGCAGCAGGAAGACGGCGTTCCCGTGCCGACGATGAACAGCATCGTGTCGGCGCTGCGCTTCTTCTTCACCCAAACGCTCGACCGCCCGGACCTGGCGCGTCGGCTCGTCCGGCTGTCGCATCCGCGCAACCTGCCCGTGGTGCTCAGCCGCGACGAGGTGGCCCGGCTGCTCAACGCCACCACCTGCCTCAAGCACCAGGCCGCATTGTCAGTCGCCTATGGCGCGGGCCTGCGTGTCGCCGAGGTGTCGATGCTGAAGGTTGCCGACGTCGACAGCGAGCGCATGCCGCTGCGCGTCGAGCGTGGCAAGGGCGGGCGCTATCGCAACGCCATGCTCTCGGAGGACCTGCTCACGCTTCTGCGTGAGTGGTGGAAGGTCGGACGTCAGCAGGGCGTGATGCACCGCGACGGCTGGCTGTTCCCCGGACAGCACGCGATGAAGCCGATCAGCACGCGGCAGCTCTATCGCATCGTCGTCGAGGCAGCCCAGGCCGCCGACATCGCCAAGCGGGTGGGGCCGCACACGCTGCGCCACAGCTTCGCCACCCACCTGCTGGAGGACGGCACCGACATCCGCATCATCCAGGTCCTGCTCGGGCATGCCAAGCTCAACAACACCGCCCTTTACGCGAAGGTGGCGACCCGGACGGTGCGTGCCGTGACGAGCCCGCTCGACAAACTCGGCCTGTTCAAGCCGGGAGAGATCTCGCCTGACGGTTGAGCCGTGCGCGCCTCGATCGAGGTCGCCGGCATCTTCCGTGCTGCCGGACCCGCCTATCGGGCCGCCCATGCAGGTCATCTGAGCCTCGCCCAGCTCAAGGTCATGTCGGCGATCGAGCATTGCCGCACCGCAGCCCTTGGCGGTCACGTCGAAGCCTGCGAGGACTGCGGCCAATGGCGGATCGCCTACAACTCCTGCCGCAACCGGCACTGCCCGAAGTGCCAGGGCGCGGCCGCACGGACGTGGTTGGCCGAGCGTGAGGCCGACCTGCTGCCGGTCGGCTACTTCCATGTCGTGTTCACGCTGCCCGCCGAGGTCGCCGACATCGCGTTCCAGAACAAGGCGCTCGTCTACGACCTGCTGTTCAAGGCGGCAGCGGAGACGATGCTGACGATCGCTACGGATCCGAAGCATCTCGGCGCGCGCATCGGCATCACCGCCGTCTTACACACATGGGGATCGGCGATGACGCACCATCCGCATGTCCACATGATCGTGCCGGGCGGCGGCATCGCGCCGGACGGAAGCCGGTGGATATCGTCGCGCCCGGCCTTCCTGCTCCCGGTGAGGATTCTCGGCAAGCTGTTCCGCCGCCTGTTTCTCACCCGGCTGGTCGCGCTGCACGAGGCGGGCCGGCTCAGCTTCTTCGGGTCGATGGCGCACCTCGCCGACCGCCGAGCATTCCTTCGCCACCTGGCAACGGTCCGGACGAAGCGCTGGGTCGTCTATACCAAGGCGCCCTTCGCCGGGCCTGAAGCGGTGCTCGCCTACCTGTCGCGCTACACGCACCGGGTCGCGATCTCGAACAGCCGGCTGATCGCCTTCGACAAGAGCGGCGTCACCTTCCGCTACAAGGACTACCGCCACGACGGCGCCGATCGTCAGCAGGTCATGGTGCTCGCGACCGACGAGTTCATTCGCCGCTTCCTGCTTCATGTCCTGCCACGCGGCTTCCATCGCATCCGGCACTACGGCCTGCTCGCCGGTTCCGCTCGCAAGGCCAGCCTCGCGCTGGCGCGCGAACTGCTGGGCGTCGCCGCGCCGCCCGACCCCGGCGACCCCGATGAACCGGACGACTTTCACCCGCCATGCCCCTGCTGTGGCGGACGCATGATTGTCATCGAGGTGTTCGAACGGTGGAAGCAGCCGCGTGGACCGCCGGATGCGCCGACGACAAACCGGCAGAAGTGTCCATGACCCGGCATGGCATGCTCCAGCGTTCAGCCGCAGGCGCCCAGCCTCCGGCAACGGACCCACGCGTGTCCATGGTGATCATCGACGCCGAACGGGTCGCGTCCGGCCGCGCGCCGAGCCGACAATACCGCGTGGCTGAAAGGCGAAGCGGTCCGTCCGCATCAAACCCGCCGCTTGCCGACGGCGGTCGCGCTGTCGCCGACACCAGCCGCAAATCGAAATCCCCATAGCCATCGACTGTGGCCCACGGGTTCCTTCCTCGGGGACTTTCGTACGCCTGCCGGCGCCCGAAACTCTTCACGTCAGAGGACCGGCCGCTTCTCGCGCCCAGAAAGCGATAGCAGACATGCAACTAGGTGGTACAAAGTCTCTAGCGTGACCGATAGTGTTGAAGAAGTCGGCGATGAAGCCGTGGATCCACTCGCACCGAAGCGTCTTGATTAAGGTCGACGCGACCTCCTC